>NVXL01000268.1 GCA_002746115.1 Alteromonadaceae bacterium | reverse complement strand
GAAAGTGTGTTTGACGCTGTTGAACCGGAAAGTGTGGGTATTGTCCCGGTGCTTTTACAGACCGGATATTTAACTATTAAAGACTACAATGACCCCTTGTATCAGTTGGGATTCCCCAATGCCGAGGTTGAACGATCTTTCTATAACTCGCTTCTAGCGGATTATTCTCGCGTTGATTCTGGTATGGCTCAAGCGTATATCGTAAAGCTAGCAAAAGCTTTAAATACACATCAGCTCGATGAGTGCTTTAAAACTTTGCAGTATTTCTTCTCAAGCATTCCGTACTCCATTACCATTAAGCAAGAGAAATACTATCAGTCATTATTTTTTGTGATTTTTGGCTTGTTGGGGTTTGAAATTAAGGCCGAGGTTCAAACAAATAAAGGGCGTATTGATTGCGTGATAGAAACGGCTAGTCGTGTGTATGTAATCGAATTTAAGCTTAACGGTACAAAAGAAGATGCCTTGCAGCAGATAAAAGACAAACAGTATGCACAACCATACCTCGCGGGTGATAAGGCAATAGTGCTAGTTGGCGTGGAGTTTGATCATGAACAAAGAAATCTTGCCGGCTGGGTAGAAGAGACGGTCGTAAAATATGATTTTTAACCGAAAGCACCAGATCCGGACAGGCACCACCGCACCAGATCCGAACCAGATCCGCGAACCAAGTCCGGACAGGCACGGATTAGATGGATAAAAAAGTATTAAAAAGATGAGATTGGAAAATACTATTTTTAGCCGAAAATCCTTAAAAACAACGAGAAAAATAAAATTGACGGATGGCGCGTAGAAATATGTATATTTCGTGCGTCGGAAGATACAGATTTTAGCGGTGACGTGATAAATCGGGTGTAATTTTAGGCCGCATTTGACTGGGGACGTTTTCGATACCTTTGCCGGTAAATACGCTCAAACGACAGGGCGCCCTCAACCCATTCATCCATTTGCATATTAAGTCGCTCAAGTATCGGCATTAAGGTGGCGGGGATAAATCCGCGTTTACCCTCTCTCTGAATTCTGCCAGTGGTATCTACCAAGGTAAGATAGTCGCGAAATGAAAACAGAATACCTGTTTGCTCATTAGCTTTAATATTGCCATCGAAAGCAAGTAACTGCTTATCATCAAAAACCTGAAACCGTGCAGCGTCAAGTTCTTCACAGTTTTTAACGGCAATTGCTAGGTTAAATTGTGGTTTGATGCGTTCTTGAATACTGGTGTAATTAGAGTTCTCTGGTGTGTCGGCCATCTTTGCGCGAATGGGGTTTAAATCCACGTAGGCCATGCAGGAGAGTAAGGCTTGCTCTGTTAATAAAGGGTCGGAGCGGAATCGGCTTTCCCAAAAGTGGCCGGTACACTTGTCTTCTTGATTTGCTTTTCTAGCGATTGGTTCATTCAATAATTTCATGAACCAGCTAAGGTCGGATAAGCGCGAGCGCCATACGGCGACAATGCCTTTAACAACGGCTTGTTCAGCATCATCGAGTAGTTCTCTTTTAACGTATTTCTGAACTAGAAGCGGGCCTTTGTGTATTGCTAGCCAGCGGTTTATGACATCTGCTTCACTCCAATGATCGGCTTGCTGAGGCATGAGCTTTATCACAATATGGTAATGATTACCCATAACTGCATAGCTACAAATATCGATAGCAAAGAGAGCGGAGAGAATACGGATGCGGTCGGCTATCCATTGGCGGCGGTGTTCGTAGCTTACGCCGGTGGTGTGATCTTCGCCGCAGAGGTAGCCGCGACGAACGCAACGGGAAATGACGTGGTAGTAGGGTGTGTCTGAAAGGGATACTTGCTGTTTGCGAGGGCGAGGCACGATTCAATTCCTTTTGCTGTATGGATATACATATGATATTGCTGTGGCTCTGGTGTGTCAAGTGGTTGATGTGCCTGTCCGGGTCTATTCATTCTAAAGACCTTGATGGTTTCGTCCAGGTGGATGCTCGGTGGTGATTACACCAATTAATCCTTTATATGACGCCTTAACTTAAGTGGCGCCTATGAAAACCTTACTCCCCCAAAAGGGCTATAGTCAGTCCAAATTGTTTTTACTTAACATGGTAATATAATTTGTGTGGGGCGGAGTGCTTGCCTTTTCAGTGTTCTGTAACCATTATTTTTTCTTGAAGTCTATATATAATAAAAGGTTGTTTACTATGTTAAGAAAGTTTTTGATTTCAGTTTCCATATTGATGGTATCCGCTGGTTTTACTCAGGTGGCTTCAGCTACGGGTTGTGGCGAAGTTGTTACAACGGCATGTAGCTCAGGTGTTGTTTGGGCAGCGCAATATTCGGATAGCCAATGTAGTGCTTGCGGCGGCTACAATAGCTTTAATGTAGGTGGCGGATGCTATAAATTTGTCTGTAAAACCGGCGGGACTCCACCGCCTACGCCTACGCCCACTCCTAACCCAGTAGTTGCCACTGGTTGTAGTTCCGGTGTTGTAGGTGCAGCATCCAACGCAGCGAGTATTTGTAGTGCTCAGGGGAAAGGTACCTACTCTATACATACTGGTAATGGATGTTATTCATTCTATTGCAACTTGTAGGGCATACGCATACTAACTGATTCGAATAAGCTATCTAGGCACGTTTTACTCTTGCGGTAAAGCGTGCCTGTTTCTAAGTGCAGCAATCCGGGCAGTCACAAATTGGAGGAGGCCTGTCCAAGTGGATTCCGGAAAAATCTCTTTACCGCTGTTATGCGCGCTACATTAGGCAATAAAAGCTACCGCGTTAAGCGAGCGGTAGTTCTGACCTCCGGGTTGTCATCGAGACACATGATAATCTCGATATCATTTTCGCTAACTCGCGTGGTTTACGAGAGCTAGAAACATCTTATATAGCCATCAAAAATTCCAACAAATCAGATTTCTCTTTTGCTGTTAAATTTAATGGTCTGATCAGGGTTTCATTTACATGCGAGTCGGGGATCGCACCTTTTAACTCCGAGTAATAATCTATCACCGAAGCTAAGGTTTTGAATCGACCGTCGTGCATATAGGGCGCAGTAGCGGATACTTGCCTCAGGGACGGCACTTTTATTTCGCCATAATTACGCTTGACCAGTTTCAAATAGGTGAGTTTGGGTGGGTTGGCCAAATCACTGTACAGGCCTGCTTGATTAAACTCATCGGCTTGTAATTTTCTGATGCCCTCATACCGGCCAGGTTCATGCCCTGGTAATCGAATACTGTGAAATTCGGCATTGGTATACATAGATCCAAAATGACAACGAACACATTCGGCCTTACCGACAAATAATTGAAAACCCTGGATCACTTGGTTTGATGTTGAGGCGCCGTCAAGCAATTGCTGTTTAATCGATTCAAGCCATGAAGTATCCTTTGTTCGCAAGTGCTTACGGATCAGTAGGTCAAATTTTGATGGTGGTGAAATCAGGGTAAATTCATAAGCGGCTATTGCCTTTCCTAATTGCGCAAACCAGATATTGCTTTGTTCTGAGCGCTTAAAAGGTCTTGGAGCCAGGCTCATTTCATTGCCATAGGCTTTAATGTACGCTTGGTTTAAATTCGTCGTTTCGACAATACCTTGCAATACCTGTAGCCGATCGTTATTCATTTCATTTTTATCTTCAATCGGTTTTAATGCCTGCGACCACAAAGAGTCGCTGCGCCCGTCCCAAAAAAACCATCGATTATAAGCGACGTTCCATAAACTAGGCGTATTTTTACTGCCCTCGTTTACGCCCTCAGCAGTCGCAAGCCCATCGGTCCAATTTCTGTCGGGTTGATGGCAGCTGGCACATGAGAGCTGGCCGTTAGCAGATAGTTTTGTTGAAAAAAACAACTTACGACCTAACTCGATAACGTCTTTGTTACCTAGGTAACGATTGGACGCGTCCGCTATCGGCGCTTTATATGTCGTTAGCTCTTGAGCCATCGCCCACTCCGTATCGTCTAATTCCGACAGCAATGCATGTGAACTACGGGTTAATCCCGTCTGGGCGACCAGAGTCCAAATCAAACTGACTAATATAAAACTAAGCACCAACCCTGTTTTCGCTTGGAAAATAGCCTTTTTAACATTATCCGTAATCATGTGTAGAATAAGTCCGAACTAAATAGTCACAGGCAGGGTGATCTTTTCGGTGCCGTCAGGAAGGTTTATATAAATATATACCAGCCAATCGCCCCGCATATGAAAAATAAGCCCTTCAGCAGTAAAACGCTGCGCTATTAAGTGTGGTTTTATAATCGGCTCTACATTCATGCCGTGTTGGTGCGTCGGCATAATGGCTTCAACCCGAATAGCCTTGGCTTTTATCTCGGCATATTTAGGCGCATTGAGCCGAATATCTAGCTTGAAATAGTCGTTAATTGGTGGTCGCTCGGGAATACTGGTGACAACAATACCTAGGGCATGAGCCGATCGTTGCTCCGGTTTAAGCTGTTGATTATTATTAGCATTAACAGCTGAGCCTACTGTTGATTGTTCAACAACAGGCTCAGAGCATGCACATAGCATGATCAACCAGCTTATACCAAAGAAGTAATGGCTTGATTTCATTAGCCGTTGTGGATCTACAGCGATTTTAAGAAGCTCAGGCTGGGCGCAAAAAAGTACTCACCGCCTTTCATATTAACAAACAAATTGAAGTCAAATCGACTTTGCTCAGATCCGCCCCAAGTTGTCGGGTAGGCTTGACCGTCAGTCGGTGACTGTATGCCCTGACCGATGACGGTATCTTGGCCAACACTTTGTTCAATAAATTGATTGGCATTGGCCCAAGATGCTTGCATAAATTCAAATTGCTCCACGATGCTGCTTTGCATACAGATAAATAATAAGCCGACATCTTTTGAGCTTTGGCTAGGTTGGCCGTAACTTGGTTTGGCTGCGCTTTGTTCCGGCGCTGGACCAAAGCTGATAGCACGACGGGTAATGCGGTGATCACGTTCACTTTTAACCGTCGTGCCCGGAAATAATTCGGCCGTTTGGCCGCGTGGGTTGGTTTTACGAATATGTGCATGAAAAGGGCATTTTAGGCCGTCTTTATCATCCTGATAATTAAAGTTATTCGGAATTTCCGGAGTATCTATCGCAACCTCAGAGTTAACCACCGGGGTGCCATCCTGAAAACGGCCAACAGCATAAGCACCGGCTAATGCTGGTTGAATATCCATGCTGTCGGCTAAAGACAGCACTTCGTCATTCCAACCTTGCACGTCTTGCTGAAGTTTACGGTAAACCACATAACTGCCATAAGCCCACTGATCAGCAGAGAGTGGGTCTTTGGCTAGTATCAGGCTAAGCGGGGCAGTAGGGTTAAATTTATCGGTGCCGCCGGCAACGTCGATTTTACGCTTTAAGTAAAGTGGGTTACTAACACCATCAACAAACCCAAAGTGCTCGATCACCTGATCTTTGTCATTACGAATAACCTGACCTTTTTCGACGGTGGTGACCTCGGCAATATCAGCCAGCTCAAGTTGCAATTCCTCTGAATAGCCTTCCAACTCTAATTCAGAGTCCATAGCTAACAATACCATGGCATCTACATCTTCACTGAATCCGGCTTCCCACTCTGACTGAGCAGGGTCTGCTAATACCGCTTTCCTACTAGCCATACCTTGACGAAAAGCTTGATCGTCAGGTAATTGACTGAGATTATTAAACCCTAGGTAGCTGTAGGCCAAAGAGCTAAGGTATAAATTAACAAACAAAGCCTCGCTGCTTGGATCTTTCTTAAAAGCCAGACGCTGTTGTTCTTGCTCAGCTGCGGATGTAATACGATTATCAGCAAAATTGACTAACCACGACTTTACTTCGGCTTCTTTACCGGGTCTAAATTTCAAAAACAGATGACGAGATAAGTTACGACCATGACTGGTGAGTATATTGCCTTGCAGATCACCAAACAATTCTAAATAGTTTTCGGGCTCAATATTGGTTTGATTTAAATCGATAGATTCACTCATATTGTTTCTCCGCATTCATTTGTTGGCAGCTCACAAGCATAACTGCGCTAATGTTGTGAGCGAGTTTCTGTCATATAATTTAATGAAATTAATATTATTAAGCTTGTGATACCAGTTGAACCATTTTCGCCACAGATGGCTGCCCTTTGGCATTAACAAAGAACATCATGTAGTAACCCGGCACGTGAATGTTACTGCTTGAGGGCACAGTAAAAGACGCGTTGCCATTTCGGCGCACACTTACTTTTAAATCTATTAACCTTTGACCTGAATCCCAGGAGTGGGTTGATGCGGCCAATTTTATTAGGACTAATGATGAATCCCGTAGATCACTACCCGGATTACTGACTTTTATGGTGTATCTTTTGTCGTAATTTATTGTTGGCATACCTTGGCTATTCAAAGTCATTGCCGACGGTAGCGGGTTGATAACGGGGCGCGGGCCATCGATATACAGATACGGCGGGCTAAAGATCTCCATCCGCCATATTTCGGCCGGAAACCCAAATTCGCCGTGAGCGTCAACATGATAGCTGCCGCTAGGATCTTTATAGGTATTAAGTAGTACGCCATCAACCGGATCTGCATTATTGCCATTGGTATATTTGACCGCCGCGCGTGATGCGTTACCTCCGGCGGTTAATACCCGCCCATCGGGAAGCAGTATCGAAGCGTTGTGGTACAAGCGTGGCTGAATTGCTTGGTTCATTTGCTTTAACTGATATCCGCCGGGCGCCTGGCTATTGGCATCCAAAAGAATCGGATAATATAAGGGGCGGTGGTAAGCATAATTACCGCCGTTTATAACTAATAACTGCTTGGTCGGAAGTATGGTACTAAAGTGCATCATACGGGCATCTTCCGGTGAGCCACCAAAGAAATCATCCACTTTACCCCATACTCCGTAGCCCGGTGCATTTGGGTCAAATGTAAATCTTTCCATCGCTGCGGTGACCCTCACCGGCTTAGGGGTATTGTTGCTAAACCCCCAGGGGCCCGGGCCAAAATCGTTGTTATTAAATGCTTTTTCACCTTCTTGGCCTGCAAATAATAAAATATCGCCGGTGATCGGCTCTTGTACCGCGGTGCCGTAGACC
>NVXL01000267.1 GCA_002746115.1 Alteromonadaceae bacterium | reverse complement strand
GCCAGATCACTTACATCAAAATTATTTTTGCTAACAATTTCGGGGGAATCAATATGTCTAAACTCCATACCAAATTGTAAACTATTCAATTGTCCAATATACCAATCGTTATGCCATTGAAATCGCAATTCGTTTGATCCGGAAAGGTCAGTTACTAGAAATAACGCTTCGTCAGTTGCCAGGGAGAACGCATCGTCAGTTGGCATGCTAGCGCCGGCCAAAGCGCCTGGTGGAGTTAACTGAACGTCAGCCAAGTATTTAGAGCGACTATAACTGAACCATAAGTAAGACGAAGATGCCGATGACCAATCAAATTCTTGTTTGATGGCTATAGAACTAAACTGCCCACTATTCTCATTAAATCCATTAGACAACCTTCCCAGAACATAAAAATTTTCACTTCTATATTGATTATGTTGAAGGGTTAACTGTGTGCTACCCCATTGAAACTTAGCATTCACATTGGCAAATTCGCCGGGGTCATCTGTAGTAATGGTGTTGGTACTGAAGGTGTCAGGCACTCTATATTCATCACCATCATCGGTTTCTATATGTGCAAACAGACTTATCTCCATTTCGCCTATCTGATGACTGCTTAGAAAATATGCCTTTCGACGATGTAAATTGCCATAACCCAGACTCACTTCATTAGCGTCTGATCGAGTAATTATATTAACCACCCCCATCATTGCATTGGACCCATACACCGCCGCACCAGGACCTCGAATAAACTCAACTCGCTCAATATTCATCAGCGGGTATTTTGGTATAACGTTAACACTACCACTGGTTCGAGGCTCATCAACCCGCTGGCCATCCACCACAATCAAAATCTCCGCAGCAGGAAAACCAATACGCCGACCTCGCGAAGAAAATAAGCTGTGTGGCGGCGCAATCGAAGACCGGTAGGACTGAAAACCAGGCACCAAGTTCATCAACTCATCTAATGTGTCCAATCCCATGCGGGCTATTTCTTCATGGGAAAAGGCCGTAACTGCAGCAGGGACAACACTAAGACTTTCGGGAGTAAGAGTAGAACCGGTAATTTTTAGCTGTAGCAGTTGTTCAAGTGACCATGAAGACAGGTCCAGTTCTTCCGATTGCGAATACAGCGGAGAGGCAATAAATAATAATAAAAACAATAACGCTTTTTTCACCCCCCCTCCTATCACCTTTTATACAGAAGCATTGGTAACTACTAGTATAGAAAGATAAAATTTGGTAGGTTATTATATTTATGCCTAACGTTATTCCATTATTGATAGGCACTAAACAAAGCACTTAATGCGATGGATTTATCTGGAAATTAGGGTATGGCTTAAAAATACCAAGCCGATTCAACTAACACTTCCCGCCCTCTATATGGCACTCCTTGAGTTAACGGTGAATTATTTGATGGCGCCACATAATCCTTATCCAGTAAATTTTTTAACTGCACAGATAGTTGCCAGCCTGGTGAAACGTTAACCCGCAATTTAGCAAATACTTGCCAGTAATTACTCAACCTTAAAACCTCTCCAGCAACAGCATTCATTTCACGCTCTCCATGACGAATTGCTACCAAATTCGCATTCCAACGGTCTTGCTGATAGTTAACCATCAAAGACCCGAGCTGGCTTGCCTCACGGAATGAAACATCCGCTTTCTCGCTAATATAGGTATAACTAGTGCGTAGCAACCAACGTTCATTAAGCTGATGAGATAGTTCAAACTCGACGCCCTTACTTGGATCCTGATCTGCGTTTTCCTGCTTAAGGATTCCGCCACCAATATCAAGTTGCACAATAGCATCCTGAAAACGACTTTCAAAATAACCGAGCGAAATTCCTGTATCAGGCCACTGCCCCACCCAAATCAAATCCCAACTCTGCACGGTTTCTGAATCTAAATCAGGGTTACCCACAAGCACTGGGTTATTCACTAAGAAAAGTTCATTTTCAGCTGGCGCTCGATACGCTTCGCCATACAGTAATTTGAGGCTATGATTATTGCTTAATTCATGCACCAATCCAACACGGGGGCTAAGCTGAGAACCAATGTTAGAAAAATCATCATAGCGCAACCCCAACGTTAGATGGGTTGTGTCAAAGAATAAGTGCTGATACTGCCCATATACACCGGCAATATCTCGGCTAGATTCATTCTGCACTACGGTTGTAGCGCGTAGCTCCCCATAGTATCGAATGGGAAAAATTCCATTCGCCAGATCACCTAGATCAAAATTATTTTTGCTTACAATTTCAGGGGAATCAATATGTCTAAACTCCACACCAAATTGTAGACTATTCAATTGCCCAATATACCAATCGTTATGCCATTGCAATCGCAATTCATTTGATCCAGAAAAGTCAGCGTCTAAGAATAATGCTTCGCCCGTTGCTAGGGAGAACGCATCATCAGTTGGCTGACTTGCACCTACTAAAGCGCCCGGCGCTGTTAGCTGGAAATTTATCAAATATTTAGTGCTACTATAACTGAACCATAAGTAAGACGAAGATGCCGATGACCAATCAAATTCCTGCTTGATGGCAATCGAACTAAACTGTCCACTACTTTCATTAAATCCATTAGATAACCTTCCTAGAACATAGAAATTCTCACTTCTATATTGATTATGCTGAAGAAATAGCTGCGTGCTACGCAATTGAAACTTAGCATTCAGATTCGCAAAATCTCCGGGGTCATCTGTAACAATGGTGTTGGTACTGAAGGTGTCAGGTACTCTATACTCATCACCATCATCGGCTTCTATATGCGCAAACAGGTTCACCCCCACATTCCCTATCTGATGACTGCTTTGCAAATAGGCCTTTCGACGATGTAAGTTGCCATAACCCAGACTTACTTCATTAACGTCTGATCGAGTAATAATATTAACCACCCCCATCATTGCATTGGACCCATACACTGCCGCACCAGGACCTCGAATAAATTCAATTCGCTCAACATTCATCAGCGGGTATTTAGGTATGACATTACCGCTACCACTAGTGCGAGGTTCGTCGACTCGCTGGCCATCCACCACAATCAAAATCTCCGCAGCAGGAATACCAATACGCCGCCCTCGCGAAGAAAAAAAGCTGAGATGTGACGAAGTCGAAGATCGGTACGACTGAAAACCAGGCACCAAATTCATTAATTCATCTAGTGTGTCCAGCCCCATGCGGGCAATCTCTTTATGGGAGAAGACGGTAACCGCTGAAGGAACGGTTTTAAGATTTTCCGAGGTCAGGGTAGAACCAGTTACTGTAATTTTCAGTAACTCTTCCAGCGAATAGGAGTATGCATCTGACTCTACACTTTGAGCATAAAGCGGAGAGGCCATAAATAATAATAACAATAGCGCTTTTTTCATCCTCCCTCCTATCAGCTTTATACAGAAGCATTGATAACTACTAGTATAGAAAGATTTAAATTGGCGAGTTATTACATTTACGCCTAACGTTATTCCATTATTGATAGGCACTATACAAGCCACCAAACAAAGAACTTAATGCGCTGAGTTTATAAATAAATTAAGATGTTAGCTTAAAAATACCAAACCGATTCAACCAACACTTCCCGCCCACGATTTGGCACCCCATCAGTTAACGTTGCATTATTTGGTGGCGTCAAATAATCCTTATCCAGTAAATTTTTTATCTGCACAGATAATTGCCAGCCTTGTGAGAGTTCAAACCGCAACTTTCAAAACACCTGCCAGTAATTGCTCAGCGTTACAACCTCACCATCGACAGTATTCATTTCACGCTCACCATGACTAACCGCTATCACATTCACATTCCAACGATCATGCTGGTAATTAACCATCAAAGATCCAAACTGATCTGCTTCTCGAAATGAAATACCTGCCTTCTCGCTAATATAGGTATAAATGGATCGCAGAAACCATTGCTCATTGAGCTGATGAGAAATCTCAAACTCAATGCCCTTACTTGGATGCTGATCCATATTTTCCTGTTTAAGCGACCCGCCACCAATATCCGCTTGAACAATAGCATCCTGAAATCGGCTTTCAAAATAACCGAGGGAAACTCCTGTATCAGACCACTGCCCCACCCAAATAAAATCCCAACTCTGTACGGTTTCTGGATCTAAATCAGGATTCCCCAAAAGCACAGGGTTATTTAATAGGAAAAGTTCATTTTCCGCTGGCGCTCGATACGCTTCGCCATACAGAAACTTGAGGCTATGGTTATTGCTTAATTCATGCACCAATCCAAAACGAGGGCTAAGTTGAGAACCAATGTTAGAAAAACCATCATAGCGCAAGCCCAACGTAAGATAGGTTGTGTCAAAAAATACGTGCTGGTACTGCGCATATAGACCGGCAATATCTCGACTAGATTCAGATTGCACTACGGTTGTAGCACGCAATTCCCCATAATATCGAATGGGATCATTTCCATTCACAAAATTCGCCAGATCACCTAAATCAAAATTATTCTTGCCAACAGATTCAGGGGAATTAATATGCCTTAACTCCACACCAAACTGTAGATTATTCAATTGCCCAATATACCAATCGTTATGCCATTGAAATCGCAATTCATTTGATCCAAAAAGGTCAGTTGCTAAGAATGACGCTTCGTCAGTTGCTTGGGAGAACGCATCGTCAGTCGGCTGACTAACACCGACTAAAGCGCCCGGCGCAGTTATCTGAAAGTCTATAGAGTATTTAGAGCGACTATAACTGAACCATAAGTAGTGATGGTGTCGGCACTGAAAGTGTCAGAAACGCTATACTCATCGCCATCATCAGCCTCTATATGAGCAAACAGACTCGCCTCTATTTCACCTATCTGATGACTGGTTTGCAAAAAGGCCTTTCGGTGATGTAAGTTGCCGTAACCCAGACTTACTTCATTAGCGTCTGTACGAGTAATGATATTAACCACCCCCATCATAGCGTTGGACCCATACACCGCTGCACCAGGACCTCGAATAAACTCAATTCGCTCAATATTCATTAGCGGGTATTTAGGTATGATATTAGCGCTACCACTAGTGCGTGGCTCGTCGACTCGATGACCATCCAGCACAATCAAAATCTCCGCTGCAGGTATACCAATACGCCGTCCTCGTGAAGAAAAAGGAGATTGCATTGGGCCAATGGAGGATCGATAGGATTGAAAACCCGGCACCAAGTTCATCAATTCATCTAATGTATCCAGCCCCATACGAGAAAGTTCTTCATAGGAAAAGACACTAACCGCAGCGGGGACGATCCTAAAGCTTTCGGGAGTAAGAGTAGAACCGGTAACTTTGATCTTTAGCAACTGCTCAAGTGACAATGAATATAGATCAATTAACTCTGATTGCGAATACAGCGGAGAGGCAATAAACAATAATAACAATAGAGTTTTTCTCACCCCCCCTCCTATCATCTCTTATATCGCAGCATTGGTAACTACTAGTATAGAAAGGTAGAAATAGGCCGGTTATTATATTTACGCCTAAGGTTATTCCATTATTGATAGGCACCAAAACAAAGTACTTAATGCGATGGCTTTATCTGGGAATTAGGATATGGCTTAAAAATACCAAACCGATTCAACCAACACTTCCCGCCCACGATTTGGCACTCCTTGAGTTAACGTTGACGTATTTGGAGGAACCCAATAATCCTTATCCAGTAAATTTTTTATCTGCACAGATAATTGCCAGACTTGTGAGAGTTCAAACCGCAACTTTCCAAACACCTGCCAGTAATTGCTCAGCGTTACAACCTCACCATCGACAGTATTCATTTCACGCTCACCATGGCGAACCGCTATCAAATTCACATTCCAACGATCTCGCTGATAGTAAACCATCAAAGATCCAATCTGGTCTGCTTCGCGAAATGAAATACCCGCTTTTTCACTAATATAGGTATAACTAGACCGCAGCATCCACTGCTCATTTAACTGATGAGAAAGTTCAAACTCAACACCCTTACTTGGATCCTGATTCCCATTTTCTTGCTTAACTGTCCCGTCACCAATGCCTACTTGTACAATAGCATTCTGAAATCGACTTTCAAAATAGCCGAGGGAAACCCCAGTATCAGACCACCGCCCCACCCAGATAAAATCCCAATTCTGTACAGTTTCTGGATCTAAATCAGGGTTACCCAAAACCAAAGGGTTATTCAATAAAAAAAGTTCATTTTCCGCTGGCGCTCGATACGCTTCACCATAAAGAAGTTTGATACTATGATTATTGTTTAACTCATGCACCAGTCCAAAACGGGGGCTAGTTTGAGAACCAATATCAGAAAAATGATCATAACGTAGTCCCAAGGTTAGGTGGGTTGTATCAAAGAATAGGTGCTGATATTGGGCATACAGACCAGCAATATCTCGATTAGATTCAGACTGTACTTCAGTTGTAGCCCGTAATTCCCCATAATATCGAACGGGAAAGTTTCCATTGGCCAAATCCCCTAAATCGAAATTATTCTTGGCAATCGATGCAGGCACATTAATGTGCCTTAACTCCAATCCAAATTGCAAGCTGTTCAGATGGCCAATATACCAATCGTTATGCCACTGTATTCGTTGCTCACTTGATCCAGAAAAATCAATTTGTAGGAATAGCGCTTCGTCACTGGATGGATCACTAGCCCCACCTGACAAGCTCCCAGGTGCAGTTAGCTGAGCGTTTATTTTGTTCTTCGTGCGACTGTAACTGAACCACAAATAGGAAGAAGATGCCTCTGACCAGTCAAACTCTTGCTTGATAGCGATCGAACTTAACTGCACAACATTGTCGTTGAATCCATTCGACAACCTTCCCAGAGCATAAAAATTTTCGGTTCTATGTTGATGATGCTGAAGGGTTAGCTGGGTGTTTTGCCATTGGAGTCTCACATTCACATCGGCAAATTCACCCGGGTCATCAGTAGTAATGGTGTCAACACTGAAGGTGTCAGGCACGTTATACTCATCGCCATCATCAGCCTCTATATGAGCAAATAGGCTCATCTCCATTTCACCTATCTGATGGCTAGTTTGCAAATAGGCCTTGCGGTGATGTAAGTTGCCATAACCCAGACTCACTTCATTAGCGTCTGAGCGAGTAATGATATTTACC
>NVXL01000048.1 GCA_002746115.1 Alteromonadaceae bacterium | reverse complement strand
TTGACTATCCTTCCAGGTAGTAAAAACGAGTGATTTAATAGGGGGGTTATCTTGATTAGAGCGTACAGGCTCAAAACCAGAGGCTGGGCGAATGGCCATAATTAAGCCAATGGAGTGAAAGTCAGTCCCGTGAAAGTGAGCGTCGCCGAGCACTTCAAGAAAGGAGAATTGGTTGATAAAGCTGGCATCGGTAGTGTTATTTTCAATGCCGTCGCTAAACATAAAATCACCAAAACTATACATCACAGCGGGCGGCGAGTAGGCGCTTAAATAAGCCCCTACGTTGACTTCTGATACGTTTGATACAAGCCCTGTATCTACTAGCGCGCTAATGTTTTGTATGCCAAGACCGTCAGAGATATCGCTAAATGTGGTGCGCCCAAACTCGGCAAGCACGGCTTCAACCCGATAGCGTTGATTCATAAGCGTGGGAGTGTTGATAATAAATTGCCCGGCCTGATTTTGCCCTAGCACAGCTGAGGTATTGAGTACGTACTCGGTGGCTTGAATTTGTAGGTTTTGCTCGGCAATAACCGATACGCGTCTGCTGGTATTGACGTTAAGCGGAATTCCGCCTAGCCATGTCTCGGTTTCTGGTTTGGTTAAATGGTAGGGGTTGATATTTTCAAAGCGCTTGGCACTGATCTTAATTGTGTTGGCTGAAATTCTTGCGGATAAGTCACTTCTTACGCTGCCGCTCTCAGTCGATACATCTTGGTGGATGCCGTATATATGGCTTGCAGGTAAATATGAATTCAAGGCCAAGCCGGTAAGGTTGCTTGGGCGATAGGCTTTGTTACTTCGTGAGCCGTTAATAACACTGCTGTCGGTAGAGATTAGGGTTACTTGGTCTCCGACGATGCGACCGCCGAATTGGTTGTAGATAGTGCCTTCGGCTTCAATGAGTAATTGTTGCGCGTTTAGTGAGCCTTCGTTAATAAAATAACCCGATCCGCTTTCTAGCGTCTCGGCCTTAATTTCGCCAGTATTGAGTGTGCCATCGCGATCGGCAAGGAATACTGCGTTTGCATTTAGAGTGCCGTTTATAAACAGCTTGTCTAAGCTCGAAATTTGTATTTTGTTATCACTTAATAATTGGCCGTTAATGGTTAAATCAGCGTGATTTTCAGTGTGAGTCTGAATAAAAATACCTTCAACAGCCGCAATGAAATTACCTTGGTGGGAGCTACTGACGAGCATGTCAGATTTGGTTGAAAGAATAGCGCTGCTATTTATCCGTAAAGGCTTGGCTGATATAAGTGATATAGCGGCGGACAAAAATTCCCCGCTCAGTTCGGCTTGGGTAGTGTCGGTGTTAGTTGCATGATTAGAGGATTTTAATTTCTCATAATCAAGGGCTGTGCTACCAGTGTAAATGTTAATGCCGCCGGAGCCTGCAACCAAATCGCCGTTTTCACTCACGACATAGCTACCGTCACTGCTCTGTATGGCTTTTAAGTTGGTGGTAATCGTGCCTTGAGTCGTAATGTTCTCGGCAAGCAGTTCTAGGGATAAAGCCCCTGATGCGTCCAGATGGTTAATGTCTAGTGAGCCACCAGAGAATGTCGATAGGGTGCCAACACTTGTCATGGTGCTACTGAGGTAATTTGTGTTGTTGGCCGCAGCGAGTGTGACGCGAGCGAAATTACGGAATTTACAGGAGTGGCAGACAACACTGCTGTTTACGCTACTGTTGGGGGTGACCAAGAGCAGGTCGGCGGATTCACCAACAAGTTCAATCTCGTCATATAAACTGAGAGTGTTAGCGCTGATGACGATGAGTTTTGCCGGGCTGTATTGATCGGTGCCGAGTTTGTTGTGGAAGATGCGAAGTTTGTTGCCTTCCACACGGAATTCATTAAAGTGATTGACCGAGATGCCGTATGCGTTGGGTGCTTCGACAGAGAGCATATCTGCGGAGGTGACGTTGGTGGGGCTTTTTCGTATCACGATACCGGTATCGGTATTCACAGGAGTCAGTACGGAGGCAAAAAGTGGTGTGCTGCACGCTAAAAAAATAAGGGCAAGTGCGCACTGGGCGGCATTAAACGTCCTGGTCATCATCTTGGATTTATCCTTGATAAGGGTTGTGTAAAAGGTGCTTCTATAAAAAATAAGTGTGCTCAGTGTAGGGGGTAGCTTTGTTATTTTATGGTATTTTAATTGACATATTTTTATCTGTTAAATTTTATTCTAGCCAAACACCTACAAATTGCTGTGTTCCACTACTTGAGGTACAGCTTGACCCATCTATATAGCGAAAGGTAACGTCTTTTTTAGCTGTGTGACCCACCAGAATAAGGCTTAAGGTTCTATTTATAATCGCATTATCATTGTTGGCGGTTTCGAGGGTCATGCCAGAATTTCCGTAGCCATCATCGTGCGTTATGTAAATCTTATTGTCGTCGTTTCCAGACCATATTTTTGATATAGGGCGTTTGCAATCTACGAAAGCAAAGGCTTGATTACATAACAAGCTAAGGATAACTACTGATGTAGCAAGTGTTCTTTTTTTCATATTTCTACTACCTTTATTTACTTGATAATTTAAGACTTCAAATACTGGTGCTGCTTTGCAGTGTTCGGGTGCCTTGATTTTCATGGCTCTTTGGTTTCCGTCATCAGGTTTAATCTCGTCATGTAAGCTAAGCGCGTTAGCGCTGATGACGATGAGCTTTTTTTGGGGAGGTATTGCAATACCGGTATTCGCAGGCGTCAGTGCGGAGGCGAAAGGTGGTTGCGACACGCTAAAAAATCAGGTCAAGTGTGCACTGGGCGGAATTAAACGTCCTAGTCATCATTTTGAATCTATCCTTGATGAGGGTTGTGTAAAAAGGCGCTTCTAGAAAACAAGCGGGCTCAGTGTAGTAGATGATGTTGGGTTATTCAATACGATTCGGTGGAATATTTTCGAGTCGTTGTTTTTTGCGCGGTGAGGGGAGTTGGCTATTGTAATGGTCGGGTGTTGTGAGCTCACGCCCTCCGATTACCCTGTTCCTTGTTGACGTGCTCGTCTTACATGTAAGGGTTTCCGGGAATTACATGTAATCACTTTACACCTCACATGTAATGCTCTAGTCTAAGCTCATGAAAACAAAATCCTCAGCACATTATCAGCGAGAATTCCGACGTCGACTTCGGGATTTGGGCTTGGTTAAAAAAGAAGTTTGGATTCTCCCTGAGAATGCCGGATACCTAGCTGAGTATGAAAAGCTCCTACGCCACAAGCCTAGCGAGCAGCATCAAGCGCAACATCAGCGCGACTTAATATCCAAAAAAGGAGAAGTATACGTGAGTGAAATGAAGCGTTGGACGACCTCCAGCCTCTATGAGGCTCTACAAGAAAACCCCCTATTTGATGGTGAGCAAGCCTCTGTCGAGCTAATCGATGGTGTTGAACCTGCTATTCATATCATCATGCATGAGTTTGGCGACTTGCCATTATTTCTTATCGTCATGGGCGATCAAATTATCGTCGATGCGGTGCTCTGGCCTGTACAAGATGTCGCCAATTTAGGCGAATTTAACGATACCGTTCTACGTACACACAAATACTTCCCTTTATCGACAATTAGCCTTGACACCTTGCCGAATGGAAAAGATTATTATCAAATGTTTGGTGCTTTAAGTGCGATGTCGATTCTGCCTAACGTTATTTTTGAAATCGAAGTGTTAGCATCCAATGTGATTCAAGCAACTGAGGCCTACGGCCACTTACTAAAAAACCCGGTTAGTGCAAGCATCTAGGAGTTGAGCATGAGTTTTTGGGGAAAGCTGAGCATTGCTTTAATGGGCGAGAACGAGCACGAAAGCGATAAGGTGATGGATACCAAAGCTCTGGCAATTCTGGATGAAGAGGTGCGTGACGCCACTGATACACTTAAACGGGTAAAAAGCGACCTAAGTGACACGGTGAAAAAGTTTGCCGTTTGCAAAGAGAAGGTTTCAGAATTTGAAAAAAACATATCGGAATATGAAGGCTACGTTGAGCAAGCCCTCGGGAAAAACAACGAAGCGCTAGCCCTGGATGTCGCGGAAAAGATTGCCGAGATGGAGAACCGCTTAAGTACCGAACAGGACTCGGCTAAGTATTTTGGGCGCAGTGTTGATGAATTACGTGTTGCGATCAAGCAGGCGGAGCAGAACTTACGGCGCCTAAAGCAGCAGGTCGATACCGTTAAAGCGTCGGAAACGGTTTTTCGGGCTCAAGCAGCCGTGGCTTTTAATGGCGATGGTGACGATACTCGTTTACGCACCGCGATGGATTCACTTGCTCGTATACATCAGAAGCAAGCTGAAAAATCAGCCAAAATTACCGCCGCCGATGAAGTGGCGCAAATATCACAAGACGACGCTCTTAAGGCACGCTTAGCTGCCGCGGGAATTGTTGCGAGCGGAAGTCGTGCTCAGGACGTTTTGGCGAGGATTAAAAGTAAAGTGTCGGGTTAGTGTTTGTGTACGTACTTATAATAAGTACTTGTAGGCGATAATAATTACGGAGGCTTGAATGTTTGCTATTTTATTTACCAGTGCGATGGATCCGTTTTACGAGGTAGCGCTGTCGTTTCCTACAGTGATATTTTCCGTATTACTTTTTATCTCCTTTTTATTTGGGCTGATAGCGATCTTTGGCGTAATTGATTTGGATTTTTTCGATATCGCTGATTTTGACGTTGGGGATGGTGGTGCTCATGGTGTGAGCGGTATATTCATGCGTTTAGGCATTGGAGGTCTACCTTTGCCCTTATTGTTATTTGCTGTCTCTCTTATTGGTTGGTTGGTTAGCTTTAACATCTTCTATGTTTTGTCCGATTGGATTCCTAGTGTTGGATTTTTTCGTGTGATTGTTGGTCTTGTGGTGTTTTTTGTTGCGCTCTTTATTGCCGCTTATATCAGCGGTAAGGCTCTGGCGCCGTTTAAAGGGATCTTTCTCCCTGGTAGAGCTAGCACCAAAGAAGACATAGTGGGTAGTGTTGGTGTGGTTCGCAGTACAACCGTTACGCAAGAATTTGGTGAGGTGAGAATTGCTAGCGATGCCGGTGAGTTTGTTGTTGATGCGCGGTCTTACGAACACGAGTTTGTGCTCGGTGACCGTGTTGCGATTATTGAATACCTTCCCGAAAAAGATATTTATAAAGTTATATCCGAGTTAGATTTTAAAAATTCATAAACAAAAATTTTATTGAAATGGAGATAGGTTATGTCTGAGTATATTCCTGGATTGATGTCGTGGGCGATTGGCCTAGGTGGGCTAGTCTTTTTTGTGTTGATGTTGGCTTTGATCGCTAAATCGTTTTACATTAAAGTAGAGCAAGGAGTTGCACTGATTAAAAATGGTATGAAGGGTAAGTTAACAGTATCGTTTACCGGAGCGATGATTTATCCGGTTATTAATAAAATGGAAAAAATGCGTATCTCACTAATCACGATGGAAGTTGATCGTCGCGGTACAGATGGTTTGATTTGTCGCGATAATATGCGTGCGGATATCACGGTGGCTTTCTACTTGCGTGTGCATGAAAATACTGAAAGTGTTCTTAAGGTGGCAAAAGCAATTGGTGCTAGCCGGGCATCGGACAAAGAAGCTGTTTACGAGTTGTTTAATGCCAAATTCTCTGAAGCCCTAAAAAGCGTCGGCAAGCAAATTGACTTTGTTAGCCTGTTTGAAGATCGCCAACAATTCCGCGAGAGTATTGTGAAAGTGATAGGTGATGATCTGAATGGCTATTCGCTTGAAGATGTCGCCATTGATTATCTTGAGCAAACGCCTAAATCCTCACTTGATCCTAATAATATCCTTGATGCCCAAGGCATACGAAAAATTACTGAACTCACCGCGCTGCAAAACATTGAAACCAACATGTATGAGCGTGACGAAGAGCTGGCCATTAAAAAGAAAGATGTTGAAACACATGAAGCGATGCTTGAGCTAGCACGTCAAGAGGCGGACGCGGAAGCGAAGCAAGAGCGTGAAATTGCGACCGTAAGAGCGAGAGAAGAAGCCGAGAGAATTCGCGTACAAGAAGAAGAGCGTCAAAAATCTGAGTCCGCTAAAATTCAAACGGATCAAGAATTGTCGGTACAAACGGAAAATCAGCAGCGCGAAATTGAAGTTGCCGAGCAAAATCGCCTACGCGCCGTAGTAATTGAGAAAGAACGGGTCTCACGAGCACAAGAGCTGGAAGTGGTTTCTCGTGTGCGTGAAGTTGAGCTACAGCGCATCGAAGCGGAAAAAGCGGTTGAGATAGAGAAAAAAGAAATCGCCAACGTCATTCGTGAGCGTATCTCAGTCGACAAAACCGTAGCGATTGAAGAAGAGCGCATTAAAGAAGTGCGTGAAATTTCTGAAGCGGATCGTCGCAAGCAAATACAAGTGCTTGATGCCGAAGCCCTCGCCCAAGAGCTAAAAGTGCAAGAAGTGACCAGTGCTGAAGCGCAAGAAGAATCCGCCAAACACAAAGCCGCTGAAATCACGGTATTGGCTCAGGCCAACCTTGAAGCCGCTGCGAAAGAAGCCGACTCTAATAAGAAACTCGCCGAAGGCACCCAAGCAACGGCCGCAGCGCCAGGCTTAGCAGAAGCGAAAGTACGTGAAGCTAAAGCTGACGCCATGGAAAAAGAAGGTTTAGCCAATGCGCGTGTCATTGCCTCTACCGGTCAATCTGAAGCAGAAGTGATTGCCGCTAAAGGCGATGCCGATGCTAAAGCGCGGCGTGAAATTGGTTTTGCTGATGCTGCCGCGCAAGAGAAAGTTGGCCTTTCTGAAGCGGTTGTGATTGCGGCTCAAGGTGAATCAGAAGCTATCGCTAAGCGCGGTGTTGGTTTAGCTGAGGCGGATGTTGTACGTGAGAAGTTTAAGGCAGAAGCGGAAGGTCTAGTCGACAAGTTTGGCGCCATGGATAAAATGAGCGACAAAGCGCGTGCGCATGAAGAGTATCGCATGGGCTTAGAGACCGCACTGCAAGAAGCGCTTGCCTCGATGGATGCTGGTAAAGAAATCGCCAAAGAAAATGCACAGGTATTGTCGGTAGCCTTGCAAAAAGCCAAAATCGATATTGTTGGCGGTGAAGAGCACTTCTTTGATAACTTCGCTAAATCACTCTCGATAGGTAAAGCCATTGATGGCCTAGCGGAAAAGAGCGGCACGATTCAAGCCATCCTAGGGAAAGTCATGGAAATGACCTCAGGTGCGCAAGCTCCAGCGGAAGACGCTGCCAGTGAGCCTGCGGTTAGTGAGCCTACTGCAAGCGACAAGTAGACGCTATAAAAACCGGCCTCTCCATGAGGTCGGTTTATAAAGTATCGATGTCGGACGTCCGTATACATAAGCCCTACTGCAAAGTCGGAACGCCCCCTCATACCCGCGCCGCTGCCTCTTGGCAGGTTAAGCCGCCCAGTCATTTTACGTATTGCGTTTTTTAACAGGATTTGAAAACAGGTTTTTTTACCATGAGCGATAAAGAAAATACAGTTGTGGATCAAGCCGTTGCYGAAGGTGGCGCTTACGAAGTTATTAGCGAACGCCTAATTAGCCAAGGTAAGACCTTAGAAGCCGCCATCAAAACGCTAAATGAAGCRCGKATTAGTGAGTTTGGTAGCACCGACATGGCCGTCGCTGCGCGCTTRCGTATTCGCACAGAAAAYAACTGTGTTGCACGTGATATTGTGCAGGTCGGCTCTTATCTTCTCTTTGGTTATAACGTATTTATTGGCTTAAAAAAAGAAGCGAAGGTCGAAGACGTTTTTTCGCTGTTTTCTCTTGTTAATAAAAAAGAGGATAAAGAGGGCAAGGATGATCAATACGAGATGCAGGCCGTCGAGCCTGCAGATACTTTTTTAAATGACGCTAAATTTGTTAAAGAGTTTCACGAGTTATATCAGTACTACAAGCTAACCCGACTTGTCGAAATTACCGTAAAAGACAGCAAGCTGTTAATGGGTTTTCAAATCGGTGAGCGTATTAACGATATGCGCGTGTTCCGTTGGTCAATATCTGCCGATGGCAATACCGTACAGTATATTGATAATCGCGGTGAGCGCGATATTCAGCTGCCCAATAGTTACGATTTTGAATGGACGTCAACTAAGCGTGAAGATGTCGTCCATGGTCGTCATCCTCATGTGAATGTGCTTGATAGTATTTTTGTGGAAACCATCGGCGGTGACCTTACGGTAAAAGTCGAAAATAATACCGAAGATGGTCTGGGTATTTACCGTGAAGAGGTTGAAAATAAAACCCAATCAATCGACGATGCTGACATTTATTATGTTCAGTTAGGCGAATTGATTTTATTAAAAATTCAGCCCTACAAAGAGACCGAGTGGCGTTACCTCGTATTTAATAAACTTACCGAGAGCGTGACACGTATCGATGCCTTAGGTGCCTCCTGTGTGCAGTTACCTGAGGATCACGGCATCGTCTTCCCGGGTGGATATTATTTGCAATCCGGTGAGTATAAAACCTTTGGTGATGATGTTCCGGGGCTAAAATTCAAGCGCAGTATTCGCTCGCCCAATGGCGAAGATGTGCTCTTTGTTTTTTATGAGCCYGTTGAAGGYGTTGTGGCTTTRCTTGCCTATAACATGATCAATAAAACCTTRCAGAACCCTATTATCAGCCATGGTTATGCRCTGGCGYCGGATGGCACCTTGGTGTTGTTTTCCGCAGAGGGGGAGCCCACACGAGTCCACGCGATGCAGGTTTGGCATACGCCCTATGTAAGCAATGAATTTGCAGCAAAACAACCCGAGAGCCAAAGCTTTTTAGGTCGAATTGGCAATGCACCTTTAGTGCGTGGCATCTCAGATTTATACAGTATTTATCGAATTATTGGCAATCAGTCGGTATCAGTACGTTTGTACGAAGAGTTAAACAGAAGTGCCAGTAAAGTCTTTGACGATCACTACTGGTTAGGCGACGCAAGCTTGGAGAGCATGGCGCCGGTATTGAAGGATATTGCGGACACCGCTGAACTGGCGGTTGAAGAGTTTGAAAAAGTTGAGAGTATTCGGCGCCAATCTTTAAAAGCCTTAAACGAAGCCAAAACCGAGCAAAAACGTTTAGTCTCTGCGATTCGCAGTGCGTCTTGGGAGGAGGTAGAAGATTATGTTGGGGCGCTTAATGAAGTGCGTCATCAGCGTGGTCATTTAATTACCATTAAAACACTGCGTTATATGGACGTTAGCGCTGTTGATGATATGGATAATGAGATTCAGCAAGTTCAAAGCGAGTTAAGCGAGAAAACCGTACATTTTCTTGCCGATGAAAAAGCGCTTAACCCCTATCATGAAAAAATTAGCGATGTTAATGAGGCCTTAGATAAAGCGGCAACCATTGCCGAGCTTAACCCGGTGATTGAAATCGTCGAGAAAACAGCGGCTGGTTTAGATTTATTATCAGAATTATTGTCAACCTTAAAAGTCAGTGATACCACCGTACGTACTCGTATTGTGGATACCATTTCAGAAGTCTATGGCAAGCTCAATCAAAGCAAAGCAAACGCGAAGCATAAGCAAAAAAGCCTAGGTTCAGAAGAGGCCATTGCTCAGTTCTCCTCGCGATTTAAGCTGTTCTCCCAAAGTATTACCAATGCGCTAGGCGTGGCGGTGACGCCCGACGCTTGCGATGAGCAAATGTCGCGTTTGATGGTACAGTTGGAGGAGATGGAAAGTGAGTTCAGTGACTTCGAACAGTTCCTCGGCGACATTATGTCGAAGCGCGACGAAGTGCATGAAAGCTTCGAGACTCACAAACAGAAGCTGATTGACGAACGTCAACGTAAGGCTCACTCGATTGCAGATGCCGCCAGTCGAGTATTGCAAAGCATTGACCGACGCTCGAATAAATTTAGTGAAATGGATGAGCTGAATACTTACTTTGCCTCAGACCCACTGGTATTAAAAGTTGGTGACTTTGTTAACAGTTTGCGCGAGCTCGATGCTGCGGTACAAGCGGATGATATYGACGCAAAATTTAAGGCGCTTAAAGAGCAAAGCATACGGTCTTTGCGAGATAAAAGTGATATATACGAAGATGGCGGCAAGGTCATTAAGCTCGGCCCGCGACATAAATTTAGCGTTAATACGCAGGGTTTGGATTTAACGATTATACCTCGCGCCGACAGACTCTATGTTCATTTAAGTGGCACCGATTTTTTTGAAGTCATCGAAGACGACGAATTATTAGCATTGCAGCCTTATTGGGATGTGAGCCTCAGCTCAGAGAGCACACAGGTTTATCGCTCAGAATACTTAGCATCTAGCATTATGTTAGCGGCTCAAGCTCAACAGGATGGCCTAAGTGTAGACCAGCTCAATCAAGCCTTAAGTGACAGCGCACAGATGGATAAACTAGTGCGTGACTTTGCCGCCCCGCGTTACAAAGAGGGTTACGAAAAAGGCATTCACGATCACGACGCCAGTAAAATTCTACAGGCTTTATTGCCGGTCATGCGCAGTGCTGATTTATTGCGTTTTAACCCCATGTGTCGAGGCTTTGCGCAAGTTTTCTGGGCAAATATTCAACATACCGGTAAGCCGGTAAACAACAAACCGCTCGCGAGTGAAACTTGGCACGAGCGTGCCCAGTCCGCACTGCAAATGCGCGAGGCTTTTGCGAGTAGCTCAGCACATGAGTTATTAGTGGAGGAAGTGGTGGGGGCGATGGTGGTGTTTTGTCAGCAGCATCCGATCGATATCAACGCAAGCGAAATGCACCGCGCCGCCGATTATTTAGTGGAAGAACTAGGTCGCGAGCGTGTGGAATTTATTGGCAGTAAATATGCTCATCGCCTAGCCGATGAATTACGGCGCAACCTTGATGACAATGCATGGCGACGCTTCCAAAGCGCGCTTGAAAAAATGATGGGCTGGCCAGCGGAGCGTTGGAGTTTAAGTTATGCCTGGTTAGAAGCCTTGGTGGATGGCAAGCAGCTTGATCATTTGCGACGCTATATCCCTGAGGCTGCCGCACTGATTAATGCCGATGAACGCATTGACCGGCGCGCGACGGAAGTCGATCTCGAAATTACCGTAGAAGGCCTGATGGGTGAGCACGCTAACATCGACAAGCGTGAACTCAACTTTGCCTTAGATGAATTTTTAATGCGCATGGATGAGCATCGTGTTAATCATATTCCGAGCTATCAAAAGTACCTGGATATTCGTCAAAATGTGATTACCCGTGAACGCGAAGGTTTACGATTGCATGAGTTCCAAGCGCGGCCTTTAAGCTCTTTTGTGCGTAACCGCTTGATTAACGAATCTTACTTGCCAATCATCGGTGATAACCTCGCCAAGCAAATGGGCACGGTGGGTGATACCAAGCGCACAGATTTAATGGGCTTGTTAATGATGATCTCCCCACCGGGTTACGGTAAAACGACCTTGATGGAGTATGTGGCGAATCGTTTGGGCTTGATTTTTATGAAGATCAACTGCCCCTCACTCGGTCATGACGTACTATCACTTGACCCGGAACAAGCACCCAATGCTACTGCACGTCAAGAACTAAATAAGTTAAATTTGGCGCTTGAAATGGGTAATAACGTGATGCTGTATCTAGATGATATTCAGCATACCCATTCTGAATTTTTACAGAAATTTATCTCTCTGTGTGATGGTACTAGGCGGATTGAAGGTATCTGGAAAGGTTGCTCCAAAACGTATGATTTACGCGGTAAAAAGTTTTGTGTCGTGATGGCGGGTAATCCGTATACCGAAACCGGCGAAGTATTTAAAATCCCAGATATGCTGGCTAACCGAGCGGATATTTATAACCTCGGTGATGTACTTGGCGGCAAAGACGAGCAGTTTGAACTGAGTTACATTGAAAACTGCTTAACTTCGAATTCGGTATTGGCGCCCTTGGCGACACGTGAGCCAGAAGATGTGTATTTGCTCGTGGCCTTGGCTCAGGGTAAAGACGTTGCGACAACGGATCTAAAACACCAATACGGCGGCGCTGAAATTAATGAAATTACCGAGGTGCTACGCAAGTTATTTGCGGTGCGTGATGTCGTTTTAAAGATCAATCAGCAATATATTATTTCTGCCGCGCAAGACGACAAGTATCGCACCGAGCCGTCATTTAAGTTACAGGGTAGTTATCGGAACATGAATAAAATGGCAGAAAAACTTTCTGCCGTGATGAACGAGCAGGAGCTCATGCAGCTCATCGGCGACCATTACCAAGGCGAGTCGCAACTGTTAACGGGCGGCGCTGAGGAGAATTTACTTAAACTGGCCGAACTGCGTGGCAATATGACCTCAGAGCAAAGCGAGCGCTGGGCTGCTATTAAGACGCACTTTTTACGTAACAAGGCAATGGGTGGCGACGATAGCGATGGCGCAACTAAAGTGGTTGCACAGTTGGTGGATTTGGTCGGTAGTATTGGCGGCATATCCGAGCAAGTCGGGTTTATCAGCAAGGAGTCTCAACTTCAAAGTAAGCTTGCCCACGAGGCTAATAAAATTGCCAAACGAGACTTGCATGACCAGCGTCAGCAGTTTGAGCAAGAGCAACAGCAATTTGAACAAGAGCAACTTAGCGCTCAAAAAAATAGCGATCTACAGGTTGCGAACAAGCAGGAGTTGCAAACGTTTGAACAACAACAGCTCGTGCAAACTTTGCAAAAACTGGTGAAACTGGTCAGTACTCAGCAGCCTAATGTCGAAGTGGTGAATCAGCCTGTGCCGGGGCTGGATGGTATTTTGAAGACCTTGGCAGCGACGATTGAAACGACGATTTTCCCGCTGGTGAAAAGCATGGATAAGAAGTTCGATATCGATATTCGTACCCATGACAAGATGGCGGAAATTCTCCAACAACTCAAAGGCTTTAAATCTGAGCCGAAAAGTCGCTAAGGTTTTCTCTGTGATTTTTGGTGATTATCGGCGCTTTAGAGCGTCATTCCGAACGGACTAATACATAAAGGTTGGTAGCGCGTGTGGTTAAAAGTCGAATAAAGCTTATCTTGTTCATGTGTCTGGCGATTGTTGTCATTCACTTTATCAACTCGCAAATGATGGGGGGCGCTTTATCGGTTTACGGCATCCATCCGCGTAGCCTGTATTCGCTACCCTACATTTATACCTCCCCTTGGTTACATGGGAGTTGGCTGCATGTGCTCAGTAACCTTGTCGGTTTTGCTGTGCTTAGTGGGCTATGCTTGTTGCGCGGTATTCCTTTTTACTTAAAGAGCAGCGCGATTATTATTACCATCACGGGCATTCTCGTGTGGATTTTTGCTCGCCCGGCGGTGCATATCGGCGCTAGCGGTTGGGTTTTTGGTTTGTGGAGTCTATCGATGGCTTTGGCGTGGTTTCAGCGTAGTTTCTTGAATATTCTGATCGCCCTGTTTGTGCTTGTGTTTTACGGCGGCATGGTCTTCGGGATGATGCCGGGCAATAGAATGATATCGTTTGAGTCCCATATCTTTGGTGCCTTGGCAGGGGTGATTTGTGCGTACATAATGACGCGGTCTAGCCCTAAGGTCAGCAAGAAAAGCTAAGTCTTTAAAACTAGTTAAACCTTTGTTCGGAGTGATTGTTATGCAATGCCCAAGCTGTAAGTCAGGAGCGCTACTGCCCGTTGAGGTTGATACGGGTCTCGTCGGCGCTGGTTGTGCAAAATGCCATGGCGTTTTGCTTTCGCTCATTCAATATCGCTTCTGGGCTGATTCCCTCGGTGGGGCGCTCGCAAGTAGTGCAAGTCTGAATGATGGGCAATACGAGAGTGGTGGAGCCTGCATCGACAGTACTGGCGTTAAGCTCTGCCCTAAGTGCAGTAAGTTTATGACCAAATACCAGATAGGGGTTGATAGCGGCAATCGCATCGAGTTGTGTTCACACTGTGATGAGGTTTGGCTTGATAAGGGCGAGTGGCATTTACTAAAAGAGCTTGAGTTACAGAAGGTATTGCCTGAGATCTTTACACGAGCATGGCAAAATAATATCCGTAAAAAACGTCAAGAGCGCAATTGGCAGGAGCACTTTGGCGCGCTAATTGGCGAGCAGGACTTTGAGCGCGTGGCTGAATTTAAGCGTTGGCTAGATGCGCATGACAAAGCTTCAGACATTAAACATTATCTCACTATAAACTTTGACGTATAATCGCCTCCGCAGTCAGAATTATTAGATAACACGATCACCATCCTTTTTCAGTTCCAGGCTTATAAGCCTTGGTAAAATCAGAGTCATTATTATGAAATTCATCCGACAGTTGTTTGGTAAAAAAGAAATCGCCCCACTTACCACCGCAGAGCAAATCCAATCCCTGCAAGATCAGCCCGTGAATACACTTGAAGCGGTAGTGCTCGGTACGAGTGGCGAGGCCGATAATACGGATGTGCGTATTAATGCCCTGCAACGCCTTACCTGGGGCGGTCTGATTACCGATATCGCCTCAGAAAAACAGCAGGTGCCAGCGGTACTGGTAAGAGAAGCGCGCAAGAAAATTGCCGCCTGGCTTGACGATCACTCACTTAAGTATAGTGACCTTGCTGAAGCGCTAACTGACTCACAGCTGTTACTGAGTATCGTGGGCTACTGCTCGGATGAGCAATACCAAGGCAAAGTATTAGCGAGCATCACTGACGAAAAAGCCTTGGTGGATGTGTGCTTGAAAGCCGGTGCGGCCAATGTGCGCAAAACGATTGCTGAACGTATTCAAGAACCTGAGCACTTGAAAGAGCTTGCCAAGCAGCTTAAGCACAAAGATAAAAACGCCTATAAAATCGTGAAAGCGAAGGTCGATGTTATTCGCCAAAAAGAAGAGGCCGAACGTGAGCTGCAAGAGACACAAGCAGCCTTGTGTGTTGAAATCGAGCAGCACGCTAAGCGCGGTGTCGATCATGATTATCAGCTACGTTTGGAGCGCTTAGAGCGACGATGGGCTGAGCAAGAAGGTAATATCAGTGATGAACTTGCACAGCGCTTTCAGTTGTCTCAAGATGTTTGCCGCAGTGCCTTAGCCGCACGTGCAGAAACGCTCGCTACAGAAGTCGCCTATCAGGCCAACGTATCTAAAGCGGATCAAAACCGCCAAGAGATCATCGACAGCTTATGGCAAGGTATTAACGCGCTATACGCCGGTGGCGTTTTGAGTGATACGGACGAGCAAAGTTTAAGTGATCAATTGGCTGCGCACAAAGCACATTGGGACGAATTAAAAGAATTTGGTGTGCCTCACGGTCAACACGCCAAATTGTATACCCAGCTGTGTGATACCTACGCCGCTGTTATGTCTGATATTAAAACGGGCGGTAGCTTTAGCGAAGCGCTACAGCGTTTGCAGTCCGGTGATCAAGCGGAAGCCAGCGTAGAGCAAGAGCCCCTTGCCAGCGAGAACGCCCCCGATGCCGAGAAAGCAGAAGCTGCTCCTGAAGGGGAAAGCACTGAAGGGGGCGCTGTTGAAGCTAAGAGCGCCGAAGCCGTTTCTGAAAAAGACAGCACAGAAAAAGACAGCACAGAAGCAGGCAATAAAAACGACGACGTAAAACCTGCCGCGAAAAAACCAGCCGATAACAGCGAGCCTTATCTGCGTAAAATGCTAAAACATCTACGCGGCTTTGGCAGCCTTGAAGAAAGTGAACAGCTTATCGAAGCGCGCTCTTTATTAAAAAGCCTAGAAGCCGTGCGTCAAGAGCAGCGTGACGCGCATTTAAAACAAATCCGAATGACCGGCGGTTTAATTAAAAAAGCCCGTGGTGCCGTACGCGATGGTCGATTAAAACAGGCGGTAGGCATGCGCCATTCCATTGATGAAAAAGTCGCCGCTTTAAAAGATGTGCCACAAAATATTAGCTCTCAACTAGAAGAGTTCCATGAAGAACTGCAGAAATTAGTCGATTGGCAAAGCTATGCCGTCGTCCCTAAAAAGAACGAATTAATCGAAAAAATGGAAGCGTTAATCGGCGCGGATCAACCCGCTGATGCACTTGCCAATAAAGTACGCTTATTGCAGGACGAATGGAAAGGCCTGCGTCAAAGTGGCGATGAGCGTAACGAAGATTTATGGGAGAAATTCAAAAAAGCGGCTGATAAAGCCTATGAGCCCTGTAAAAAACACTTTGGTGAGTTGTCCAAGGAGCGCAAAGAGAACCTCGGTAAGCGCAAAGCCTTGGTCAAGCAGCTGGAAGATTATGACGCTCAAAATGATTGGGAAAACGCAGAGTGGAAAACCGTCGAGACGATTTTACGCAGTGCCCGTCAAGAATTACATTCCTACTCCCCGGTTGATCGTGGCGCCAATAAAACCGTCTCTGACGCATTTGATGCCGCCATGAATGCTTTGCAAGCGCGCTTAGAAGGCGAATACTCCACAAATAAAGCCGCGAAAGAACGCATTATTCAACAAGCGGAAAATTTAGCCACGATTAAAGACCTTGATCAAGGCATCGAAAGCGCCAAACGCCTGCAAGCACAATGGAAAGGTATTGGCCGTTGTAGCTACAAAGAGAATGAAGCACTTTGGAAAACCTTCCGTGCTCACTGTGATGTTGTATTTAATAAAAAAGGCGAAGCAGTCGCTCAATCCCGTGCTGAGCAAGACGCGAACTTTGGCAGTGCTCAAGAGCTTATAAATAAGATTAAAGCGATTAACGCATTGTCAGGTGAGGCCTTCTTAACCTCTCGCTCGGAAATCGATAGCATTAAAGAAGCCTTTTATGCCTTGGGTGATTTACCCAGTAATAAAGAGCGGTCTCTACAGCGTCAACTCTCCGATAGCATTGATGCATTTGAAAACAAAGTCGCTGGCGAATTGCGTAAAGCGACAGCGACAACTTGGGATCAGTTGTACGAAGCTTGCCAACGCGTTAACCATTATCAAGCGGCGGTACACGCTAGCTCAGAAGACGCGCAAGCCGAAGTACGAACTGAGCTTGATAGTTTTATTGCCGGAGTAGCACGCTGGCCGGAGGGCGGTCGTTCAGCAATTACTTCTAAACTCGCGAATGCTAACAGCGCCGAGCAAAACCTAGACGGCAACGAGAAAGCTTTACGCTTATTGTGTGTTCGTGCTGAAATAGCAGCGGATATGGAATCCCCTGCGAGTGAAAAATCCTTGCGCATGGAGTATCAAGTAGGCCTGTTACAGCAAGGCGTTGGCAAACAGCGTGACCTTACTGGGCAGGGGCTGGCCTTAGCTAAAGAATGGGCAGGGACAAACATGGTGGCTGAAGCGGCTTATGAAACATTATTCAAGCGTTTCTCCACTGCGTGGGAAAAGTTGTCAGTCTAATTAGCTGATTTAGTTAGTCTGTTTAAGTAAGTGCTCTAGTTAACTGTTTTACTTAAGTTGTATGCGGGTGTTGCCAAGCCTGTGCTTGTTCTAGTTGCTGTGATAGTTGCAGCAACAAAGCATCCTTGCCAATACCCGATGACAGCTGTACCCCAATAGGCAAGCCGTCTTTGTCTTGATACATGGGCAAGCTCATCGCAGGTTGCCCGCTGTGATTAAAGGGAACACAAAACGGCGCGAACTCGCTCGTGCGTTTCCAGTAAGTATCCACGTCTTCCATCATCATATCCAACCAGCCTAAATTAACCGGTGCGCTCGCAAGTGTTGGGGTAATCACAACATCGTATTGCTGATGGAAAACTTCCAGTGTACGAGTAATTGCGTGGCGTGCGTTTGCCGCTTGGATTAAATCGGCTGCGCTTATTTTCTCGCCTATTTTTGCCGTCGCCCAAGTGATCTTTTCGACTTCGTGCTGCTCTGCGGCTTTGCCTGTTATCGGGTGCTCTAGTAAAGCGGCATAGGTGTCCGCACAAACAAAGGTACGAAAAGTTTGCTGGACTAAGGCTAAGTCGAGTTTGGGGCTGGCGATTTCTACCTGATGACCTAAGTTCTCGCACAGTTTTGCGGCTTTTTCTATTGCTGTAATACAGCTTTTATCTACCTGAGTGCCATTGCCTAGATCGGCACATAAAGCAATGTGCAGAGGTTTGGGGGCTTGTTGTATGGTTTCGCTGAAGCTTAAGACTTGGAGGGTTTGCTGGGCTTGAGGGTAGGCGTCACCGGGGCAAAAGCCCGAAGTAATATCAAGTAGGGCTGCTTGATCGCGCACTGAGCGAGTCAGAGTCCCAATCACCACAATCCCCGACATTAATTCGCCGACATCAGGGCCATGGGAGTTTAAGCCTCGACTTGGTTTTAAGCCCACCACACCGCAGCAGGAGGCCGGTGAGCGAATCGAACCAAAAGCGTCGCCACCATAAGCGGCGGGGCTCATACCGGTAGCGACGGCAACCGCAGAGCCGCCGCTTGACCCGCCGGGCGTGCGTTTAGCGTTCCAGGGGTTGTAAGTCGTGCCGTTGCTTTGTGGCTCTGTAGTGACGCCAATGCCAAATTCACAGGTATTCGTGGTGCCGAGAATAAGTGCTCCCGCTTGCTTTAATCGCGCAGTGTAAGCCCAGTCGCTATCGGGTGTAATTTTGCCAATAAAGCGGCTTCCCGCAGTGATGGGTAAGCCTTTACAGGTCGCGCCAATATCTTTTAATAAAAAAGGCACGCCATGCAAAGGGCCGTTTGGTAGGCCAGCCTGAATAGCCTCGCGAGCTAAATCGTAGCAGGTATTAACGACGGCATTGTATTGGGGGTTTAGCTTGTCTATGCGTTCAATTGCGGCTTTTAGTACCTCGTCAGGGCTGACTTGCTTCGCTTTGATTAAAGCGGCTAAGCCGAGGGCGTCGTACTGGGTATATTCGCTAAAGCTTGCCATTGTATGCCTGCGTTTGAATTTAATGAGAGTGGGTTTAATGAGATTGGGTGCTGATTTCCAGTGCCGCGATAATGTCGAGGGCTTGTGCGCGAGTTTCGCCGCAAAAGGCGGCTTCAGCGGCGAAGTTTTTACACGTCTTTGGGTAGTGAGGACTGTTCCAAATTTTACAGGACATGTCCTCATGGGCGAGGTGTATGCAGGCGACGTTGGCAGGTTTGCCGTTTGGCATGCCGTAATAAGGGTGATTGATAGAGGGGGCGATGCAGCAGGCCCCACACTGACTTCGGCATTGCATTTGTTACTCCTGGAAACGTAAATTTTAGCTTAATATGTTCAGTATCAAGGGCTTAATTTAGGTCTTATGGCGAGCCAAGTCAAGCAGGCGGCTTGTATCACAGGTTTGGTATTTTATTGAAAGCTCAGCTTGAAGCAAGTGGCGTTAGTGAGTCTCAGGTTACGCTAATATTACAGTCGATATATGAGACGAATTTACGTATTCACTTCCCGCTAATGATGACGCTGGATGAGGTTAGGCTGTGGTTCTTGTTCCCCTTAAAACCCGCATCGCTTAAATTTCTAGACCACTTAGCGGTATCGGCGTGTTTGCAAATTTTGCTGAGTCTTTGGCGGCGATTAAAGAGCTGATCTCTATCTTCTTGACCCAGTGCAGCCACCTGATCATACAGATCGATAGCAAGCTACATCGTGTAGCGTGTAGGTGGGCAAGTTAATTACGTACGGACAAGTTGAGTTTTTAAAACGGTTAAAAACCTTTAAAAAAATACGGCTTTAGAAACCTTTAGAAAGTACCACACCTAACACATAAGCAGCGGATTCACTCGTAAAGTCGACATTCACCGTGGGGGCAATTCCGAACCCGCCTACGTGGAAGTCATAGGCAAACCCAAGTCGCACAATGGTCGCAGAATGCGAGTCATGACCATTGTCTTCTGTTTCACGACCAAGGCCTAAACCAAACCTTAAGTGCTCGTCAGGGCGGTAGTAAGCGCTGAGAACATAGAGAGATAGGTCATATTCATTACCGTGGGATTCAAACGCGTCAGGCGTGACTTCGTAAGTTATTCCCACGCTCACATGCTGATGAAAACGGAACTCATATTCTAGCCCAGTTGAAGTAGCTGATTCATCCTCGCCATCAACATCTAGGACAGTTTGTCCTAAAAATACACCAAAAATGTGTTGGTGATGGGGGCTATTGTCGCCATGTGATTCCCCACCTGAAGCAAAAGAACTTAAAGCCAAAAAGGTTGATGCACTAATAGCTAATGTGCTGATTAATTTAGCAATTAAAAACATATGAAATACCTGACCGGTAAAGAATATTATCCAAGTATGATTTGTTTTGGGGGATTCGCAATAAAGTCTAGTCGATGAATTTAAAACCGTCACTTCAAGTAACAGAGTATTTGATTTGAGTCTATCCTTATATTAGCAGCACTATTCTGTTTCATGATCAGAAATGTTATGAGAATTCAGTTATATCAATGGTAAAAAATTATGGCCGCTCTTATTAATAAGCTCTCAACGCGAGCCAAGATTATGCTTGTCTGTGGTTGTTTGTTGCTCCTCTTAATCGTTAATGCTTTGAATTCAATTTATAATATGTCGAGTATCGGTATGGAGCTAGAAGCTATAGCCGAGCAAGATATCCCGATTACTGAGAGTATCACCTCTGTCACGGAGCATTACCTTGTGCAACTCGTTCATTTTGAACGGGCAGTACGTCTTGGTGAAAAGCTATCAACTAGGGGTCCTGGCTTGTCCGAATTTGAAAAACAAATAACAATGTTTACTGGTGAGGGGGAGAGGATATTGAATGAACTCACTGACTTAGAAGCCTTTCTTGATGCACAAATAAAACTCGCGCATTCGGCTCTAGAGAAAGATGAGTTTTCGTCTCTAGTTGATGAAACTAGAGATGTACGACATAAGTATAGCGAGTTCTATTCTGGTGCTCTTGAAATGGTTCGAAGCCTTCAAAGCCGAGGCACCCAACTTGATGACGCAGTGTTGCATGATTTAGAGCTGAGTGGCGATGCTTTGCGTGAACACTTAGGTGAAATGCTCCACGAAATCGAGCTTTTCACTCACGCAGCAGCAGACAGAGCAGAGAGTCACGAACAGAGTGCTCTGCGAATGATGGTCTATATAATTGTCGCCTCAGTCGTGATCGGTATTTTATTAAGTTGGGTGGTGTCAAAAAGTATCGTGAATCGATTGTCACTTATTGCCAGAAGTGCTCTTTATATAGCTGAGGGTGATTTGACCCAGGAAGTATTGATTGATGGTGACGATGAGGTTGGAGCGCTGCAAGCCAGTATGAAGCGCATGCAAGACAGCCTTAAAGGTATCATTTTCGACATGGCGCAACTCTCTGACGAGATCGCATCGTCGAGCGAGGAGTTATCAACTACAGTAGTTCAAACTAGCGAGAATATTAACTCTCAACATGAGGAAACCGCCGTTGTGGCTACGGCGATGAATCAGATGTCAGCGACCGTGCAAGAGGTTGCGTCGAACGCTAGTGAGACCTCACGCTCAGTAAAAGATGTTAGTGAGCAAACAAGTACCGGTATTGAGAGTATCGGGGGGGTCATCTCAGATATACAGACATTGGCAGGGGAAATGGAAAATAATTCGGTGGTTATTGCACAGGTCAGTGACGCCAGCAACAATATTTATGCGGTGATTGACGTTATTAAGTCTATCGCTGAGCAAACCAATTTACTTGCACTTAATGCGGCTATTGAAGCGGCTCGAGCAGGTGATCAAGGTAGAGGCTTTGCGGTTGTCGCGGATGAGGTAAGAACCTTGGCGGGCAGAACCCAAGAGTCAACCTTGGAAATAAACAAGATGATAGAACAGCTTCAAAACGGTTCTCGTAACACTGTAGATGTAATGAACCGCAGCCTAGAAAAAGCCAAAAGTGTCGCTAATGAGGCATTGGGTGCCGGTGAGTCTTTGAGTACAATCTCTAACTCGATTGGCAATATTGACGTGATGACACAACAAATTGCATCCGCAGCGGAAGAGCAATCCGTCGTGGCTGAAAGTATGAGCGTGAATATTACCCGTATTAGTGAAATCTCAGATGAAAACATGCTGGCGACTAAAAGCATTGCCGAGGCAAGTTCGAACCTAGCGGAGGTATCCGCTAATTTACAGGGGATAATCTCTCGGTTTAAAATAGCTTAATCTTCTAAATCAGTGTTAATTTTCTAAGTTTGAATAATCATATAGATTTTCCTGTTTCGTCCACAACTATATAGCGGTGAACTTCATCAGGTGTAGGCCATTGTAAGGTTTCTATTTGGCGATCAAGAACATTGTCGGGCACTGCAAATGCACGGTTTCTATTGCGGTCGAAAATCACTTTTGGCGGCAGCTGGAAAACGACCAGTGTCACCAGCGCATGATAGTTTCGCCCCAACTGCGCAACGTGATCTCGAAAGTCGAGTCGTAAGCTTGTCGCATCCCACACGGCGGCTTGCTGTATGCGTAAGGATTCTCGTAGGCGTTCTTTTGCGATTGCTAATACTTTACCGTTTTGGTTTTGATCACTCCTATCTCCGCACACTTCCGCGCGAATATCGTCGAGTGAAATAATACGATGTTGCGGAATGTTTTGTTTTATCCACGAAGATTTACCTGAACCGCTAGGGCCGCATAGTATAACAAGGTCAGAATAGGCCGAGCGGTGGGGGTAGGTTTTAGCAATGGCTTCTTCAACGATGGTAATTGTATCTCTTTCCAGCTCATACTGCGCATATCCGTAAACATAAGCTTGTTCGCTTTCATTTAAATCTGATATTAACGGCGCAAGCAAGGCGCTAATGCTTTGCTCAGCCGTATTGCCCCATACACCGTATTCTTCACTAAATAATTTAAACTCATCTAAAAGTGATAGTTGCTCGTGCAAGTCTTCACATATTCGACCTTTCATATCGGCGACTTCTAGCCAATACAATAATTCGTGATTGGCTTTTCTCGCTAATCGCCAATAGTCGCCGCGAGAGCGATTTTTAATGACTAGCAATTTTGGCATTTGGTGCTCACCGACAAGCCCCATAAGTGCCTGGATTTTCCACCGTTCGAGCCCGAATTCACATAAGCGGTAGGCAAGATAGCTCCTGCCCATGCCTTCATGTTGTGGTGCGATCACGCGCTCGGCGCCGTTTATTTCTCGTCTTTTAGTGGCTAAAGGCTTGGCAATGTCGTGAAACAAAGCCCCAAGCACAAGCAGTTGGCGAGCGTCGGCTGACAAATATGCCGCAGGGCCTTTTAATAAAGTATAAAGCTCACTTAATACCATGTCGGTATGAATGTGAACATCGCCCTCAGCGTGCCATTGCGGGTCTTGTTCAGTTGTTTTGAGCGCCTTTAATAAGGGGAAACTGTCGCCAAGGTATTTGATTGCTTCGTCGACATTGGTTTCATGCTCGTGTGCTAGTGAGGCTAGCCATGTTTTTATTGTTTTCATTTTGGCTGCTCCTTGGCTGATGTCTTGTGATTAATAGCGAGTCCATTAGGGGTGACTTCAGCGTGCATCCAGTGTTTATCTGTTTGCACATGATTAACGCGCACCCATTTTGCAATGTTTTCAGTAAATGCGGAATAGTGGAAACTGTCGGCGCACCTTACGACATAGCCTTCTGATGTGCCGGTATCGACGGTGATGGATTTAACTGTGTTTTCATCCCACAGGCCTTGATAAATCACTGTTGGAGGTGTCAGCTCTAGTAATTTTAGCCATTCAATTGTTTTGCTCCAAGGTAGGCAGGTATTGTCTTCTGTCCATATTGAGAATGCTAAAAAATAGCTTGGCAGGGCGTTATAACTGATGGCATGTTGTGCAAATAAATTCTCGCCACATATACGCCAGTGTTCAGGTATGTGATGAGCGATGCGCCCATGCAAGCCTTTTACCCAGTCGCGTGATGGGTGGTGTCGGCTATCGGTCGATCTTGCGTGGATGTGGTCGCGGTAAAGGGTGGTATTTTCACCGTCCATTTTTTCTGTCACGACGACCAATTTTCCTTCAAATTGCTTAGCCGTACCGAAGTGAATATCATCACTGGTGCTGCCGGGCGACCAAGGTAGGTGTGGTGTTCGGGGGTATTTGTATCTATTCATTTCTTGCTCCTAAGTCTACGTGGTGGTGCAGACTTATGCTCTATTGCTGCTTTCACCTGTTTTTATCGCTGAACCAATTAAGTGGGCAATACGCAGAGCTTCAGGTACATTTCCGGTGTCGGTCACTTGGTTGAGGATCTTGGCCACCATATCGGCTTCTATATTGACACATTGGAAGACGAAGTTATCACGTTCATAAATTTCACCCGCCTTTTGAAAAGCAGTTTTCCGCTCAAGAGCTGAATGCGGAAGACGTTATTCGGTTGATTGACTATCCCGCCTATTTTGAGTTAACTAATCGGCCATTGCCAGAAAGCCGAGATGGTATTTTGATTGCTTTAGCTTCAGGCAAGTTAACGGTACTTAGCGACGCGGGCAAGTGGAATATAACGAATTTTGGTGCAATACTTTTTGCTAAAAAACTACAAAATTTTTCTACGTTGGATCGGAAAGCTGTTCGCCTCATACAGTATAAAGGTAATTCACGAATTGAAACGGTTCGAGAGTTGGAGGGAGCGAAAGGTTATGCGGTCGGGTTTGAGCGAATAATTGATTATATAAAAACATTACTGCCTTCAAACGAAAAAATAGGTAAAGCCTTTCGTGCTGAAGTGCCTATGTATCCAGAGCTGGCACTAAGAGAGCTGGTCGCTAATGCTATTATCCATCAGGATTTTTCTATTGGTGGAACGGGGCCTATGATTGAGTTGTTTTCGGATAGATTAGAAATTACCAATCCTGGCGTACCTTTGGTGGACACTCAAAGGTTTTTGGATTCTCCACCGCAGAGTAGAAATGAGGCTGTTGCCTCCTTTATGAGACGGATTGGTATATGTGAGGAGCGCGGTAGCGGTATCGATAAGGTAGTTTTTCAAACGGAGCTTTATCAGCTACCAGCACCTATATTCGAGGAAACTGACAAACATACTCGAGCGGTACTTTTTGCCTACAAATCGAACAAAGAGATGGATAACGAAGATAGGATTCGAGCGAGCTACCTACATTGCTGCTTAAAATATGTCAATCGTGAGCCGATGAATAACGCATCACTTAGAGAGCGGCTTGATATTGGTGATGTCAATAGCGCAACGGCAAGTAGAGTTATAAAGATGACTGTGAATGCTGGCTTGATTCGTCTATACGATACCGCAGCTAACAGAAAGGCTTATCGCTATGTGCCGTATTGGGCGTGAGATCTCATTTGACGGTCATTTGACAGGTTGTAGATCATAACAGGGAGGTTGAAATAAAAACCTTTAATATCAATGGGTTGTTCTTGTTGCTCATTTGACAAAACGCTAATACTCTCAACGTGAGGGCAGCCGTAAGGTGTATTACCCCAATGTATACTCGCTCAGGTCAATTTAAAATTTCTTACTGAAAGATATCGGCAGACTGTGGGTGTAGGGGGGTGTTCTACAATGCGGTGAGGGGCAGGTAGGGTAGTTTCTTTTGTATACTTTGTATTTCGGGTGCTAAAAAATAGATGTGGTGAGTATGCCGAAGTAGGCATACGTGAGGTCTCGGCTCCTGTGTCAGGCTAATTGTTACTACCTGTCGATTTTCTTAACATGTTTGTGGGTTAGCTCACTGCTGTTTATAGTCGTGCGCTAAATTTTGATCAGAGCGACCTAGTGCTTTCAGACCAGTATTGCGGAAAACCCTGCAATTAGTACCCTATAAAAGAACCCTCTGGCGTAGTATCCATAAACACATAGTTTTATGGCTCGAAACTTGCTAATTATTGAGCCTGTGGTATTTGATGCCACCTCAGAATTGTAAAATCCAGAGATTAAGGTCTCTGTTAGCCGGAAACTCGGCCCTTACCTGAACAAACCTTACGTAGAGCAGGGAACTTAAACGAATGAAAGACAAGCAAAGCGCACTTACCGATGTACTTGCACGCATAGGCATAAACTATGATCGTACACCCGGCCTGCTTCCTGTATTAACCCAGTGTACAGAATGCCCTGAGATTGAAAAAATAGATCACATTACTTTTGTTTGCCCACCTGAGGAGCGAAGTAACTTCTTAGATCGATGGAAAACGCGTGGCTTTGATCATCACGGCCTTTGGCAGACTAACCGTTACCCTGCAAGTCATATTGCGCTTGTCAGCGGTAAAAAAGAAGGCTACCCCTGGTCAGATATGGTTGGCTTAAGCGTCACAGATATCCGTCCTAAAATCGGCAATCGTCCTCTCGATATCACGATCAAGCCATCTGACACCGATCAGACGCAGCACGTAGCTTTTAATGTAAATGCCGACGCAGATGTGGAGGCTTTATACGCAAAAATGCTTAATGACTGGCAGTTGGATTTTATGACGCCAGTGCTTTACTACAATGATAAGTTTGGTGCGGGATTGAGGCAGTGGTTTACCGCTCCTGTAGATGGGTTTTTCATTGAGTTTGTACAGCGTATTCCTAATGCTCAAGGCGAGCCGTATTCGGGTTTTGACCCAGACATTATCGATGACCTTTACGAAGCTTTGGATTTTCGTATGGCATCCGCGAAAGCCTCTTAATCGCGAAAAGTAAGCCCGTGTATTCGAACAAAAAATGAATACCTTGCGGTGATGATGTATTGGAGTTTTTAAAAATTTAGTAAGTATATCGGGCTGTTTGCACCTTGTTGCAAGCAGCTTTTTTTTCGATCGTTGCTGAGCTAGCGTGAGCCTGCCACATCACCTGTCATATCTCCCTCCTTATAAAGTAAGCATGCCTGAAAGTCACTTGTTGGTCGTCGTATTCGTTCTTTCTGATTTTGATTTCGTCATGCACCTCATGGATGACCTTGGACTGCAATCAAGCCTCTCCATGCTCAATAGGGTAAATTCTGCGTCATAATGTGAAGGTGTCGATAATCGTACGAAAAAGATCTTTAGAGTGATAATGAGGAATTAGTGAGAAAATAATAAGTAAAAAATAAGTAAGTGAGTTATTTTAAAAAAGTAATAAATTCTGCGTGCATTTTTGTTCCATGTTCCAGTCACAGTTCTTACACCTTTTCCTGCAATACTTAATCCTGAAGACGCATGACGATCCCCACTAAAGCGATTAACTTCATAAGTAAGGGTGTTTGTATTGCTGTAATCGAATAGTTAGAACGCTCCTATTCAGAATAAATTAAAAATTATATAAAGGTGTGATACGTATGAGAAAAATACATTCAGCGACGCTAGTCTTTACGTTATCAGTTATTTCGGCCGCTGCATTTGCCGATAAAAATCTTACTGTCGAAATATTAGTTGGCCAGTCAGCTCAGGATTACTCGTCGGACTGGGAGCACTACCGCGATGACTTTGCCGTTCATCGTGGCGATGACGATAGTAGTAGTAATGCTACTAGTTTCGGTCTAAGGTTCGGCTATCAGTTTAACCCAAATTTCGCTATTGAATTTTCTCATATGGACTACGGCGATGACGCAGCATCAAATAACTTAGGCCTAAAAGCGATCCTTCCTGTAAACGATAAATTGTCCTTAAATACCCGTTTAGGTATAAGTAGCTGGCACGTGGGCGGTGACCGCGCGAGGTTCGGAAATAACAATGCCGATGGCCGTGATCCCTACCTATCATTTGGTGCCGAGTATGCTTTGAGAGAAAATATATTTATTGGCTTGGAATATACCTTGGTGGATATGTCTTGGGATAGTGAGACCATGAATGAATTCACGTATCTTGATAACGGTGACTCGAGTCGCTCTGTTTATCATGCCGATAATGAAGTTCAGGTCGAGAATATTTCTATGTCCGTGGGGTTCAGGTTTTAGGTCGCGCAGGCAAGCTTGGAATTTGCCCCTTAGGGGGTGTTTTTGTGGTTCTTGCAGTTATAGCCGTAATAGGTCATTAAGGCACGACAAGCATCACGCCTTAGGCGTGGTGCATCTCTCACTGAGATCTGTTCAGCTATCAAGACAGTTGTGGTTGTTGGTCAAGGTTTGAGTGATCCTCAAGGTGTTTGGCTGTACTTTTGGGCACAAGTGCTCGGTAACTAAACAAATCATGGTGAGCCGTATGTTAAGCCTGAGGGGGTCTTTTGTTGATGCAGGCGCCTTATTGGCCTTTAAGCCTATCAATTGCCAGTCTATCGAGCCATACTGATCCGGTTATACGTTGACTTAGCCGAGGTTAGACGTCACCGGTAACAATAGTCCTTAGGTTGGCTCAAACCGGCTTTAGGTTTATGACGTTTCAGCAAGAGGAAGGTATCATGAGCAAAGGGCAAGACAGTAAAAAAAATGTTAAAAAGAAGCCACTCTTAACACCAAAAGAGAAGAAAGCTGCAAAAGCTGCCAAGAAGTCCGGCGATACTAATGTTCTAGGTAATTAAGTACAGAGAGGCCATTGAGTTTATTCGGTGGCCTTTACCTATCAAATTTTTAAGATCCATATACCCCTCGGTTACGGCTTACTCGCGCCATAGATATCCAACATCTCAGCCCCTAGGTATTTACCATAAGCAATATTGTTCGCCTTAATGGCCTCCAGTCGCCACAGATGCCCGCCGGAAGCTAATGCCAGTTTGACGTAATCATTACGATCAACATGCAAGGGGGTGAGGATATTGCAGCCAGAATACTCAAACTTCTCATTAATGCCCTCAAGATGTTGGTTAACGCCAAATATCCAGTGTTCCTCACATTCGAAATCAATATCTGTTAACAAGTGCATAGTGATATTTTTCTTGATGAATTTCTTGGCTAAAGCAGCGAAGTTGATTTTTTTTGGGCGAGGGCTGCTATCGCGTGTGATTAGTAGGATATGTGCGCCGTGCTCGATGTCATCAATTATGCGCTGAATCGCTGGCAACCCATTGACCGGGGCAGGTGTTACAGTTAAGGCGTTAAGTGCTTGTTTAAACGATTGTTTATCGCTGCTCACGGTACGACTGACTTTACGATCAAAACTATGCAGGCCGAATGAAGGCAGTACTAACGGCTGAGAGCTTGTTTCTGATTTTATGGTTAACAGAGTATCTGTTAACCATTGATAACCGCCAGCCATGGGAGTTGCGGTATCTACGACTACATATAGACGCGTTGGAGCCGTGTTGCCTGCATGCAAGAGTGCGGGGCAAAGTAGGGTCATCAATGCGAAGAGCAAAGCTTTTATCATTATCTTAATACTCTTATAAAAAAGTGCACTTTAACGTGCCAGTTTATGCTTGTTTGTCGGTGTTTACTCTTTTTCTCCGGTTGTGGCTTGTTGTTAAAGGCGTCTATACTCACTGCACCATAACAAACTTGGAGAATGACTCAATGGAAGTACTAGATTTTTTAACCAATCCCTTATTGTGGATCGCTGTCATCGTTCTACTTACCCTTAAAAAGAGCATATATTTCGTCCCTCAAAACCGTGGTTTCGTGATCTACACGATGGGGCGTTACGACAAAACACTCTCGGCCGGCATAAACTTTATTATACCGTTCGTACAGAAGGTAGCCGCTGACCGTAATCTAAAAGAGCAGTCATTAGAAATTACATCACAATCCGCTATTACTAAAGATAATATCACGTTAAATATTGATGGTATTTTATTCATGAAAGTGACAGATGCTGCGGCCGCGACTAACAATATTACTGACTACAAAACGTCCGTCATTCAACTAGCAATGACTAGCATGAGAAACTCCATTGGTTCGCTTGAATTGGATGACTGTTTTCAGAACCGAGATTCTATCAATGCGCAAATCTTAAGTGCCATGACCGAAGCGACTTCACCATGGGGTGTGATGGTGACTCGTTATGAAATAAAAGATATTAGCCCTCCCCAATCCATTCGTGAAGATATGGAAAAGCAAATGACCGCAGAGCGAGAAAAGCGCTCGGTTATTCTTACGGCTGAAGGTGTAAAAACAGCGGCGATTACGGAAGCGGAAGGTCTAAAACAAGCGCGTGTTCTTAATGCCGAAGCTGCTAAAGCCGAGCAGGTACTAGCCGCTGAAGCCGCCAAAGAATCTCAGATTTTAGAAGCGGCTGGTAAGGCGGAAGCGATTGCACTGGTTGCAGAAGCCGACGCAAATGCTTTGAAAACAATTGGCCAGCAGGCAGCGACAAAAGAAGGGCATGAAGCGGTTATGTTAACTCTAGCGCAAGACGCCATTGCTGCACATAAGGCGATCGCGTCGGATAGTACGGTTGTGCTTACTGATGGTAAAACGAGCGACAACGTCGCAAACACGGTTGCGCAAGCCATTGCCGTTTCTTCATCGCTAAATCTTGAGAGCCGCTAGTAGGGTTCGCTGAGATTTAGCATTAGCTTTTAAGGCTGGGGTTTAATATGGATATAGCGAATTATTTTGCCGACAATCATCACCATCTTTATTTTTTGATTGCTGGCTTAGCCTTTGTTGTCGAGCTTGCAGTTATGGGGCTTAGTGGGCCTTTACTCTTTTTTGCAATAGCGGCATTTATTACTGGGCTACTTGCCTCCATAGGGCTTATTAGCGGTTGGGAAACAGAAATATTTACGCTAGCAGTCATCACTGCTGTTATTGCGGTGGCTCTTTGGAAGCCTTTAAAGGCGTTTCAATCGAGAGGTGGTGGTGCCGATAACAGCAGCGACATGATTGGTCAGCAGGTGCCTTCAAGTTCTACGATTAATCCGACGAGTGGCTCAATTCGCTATTCTGGTATTAATTGGAATGCACGCCTAGACCCTAGCTGTGATGTTGATAGCATAGCGGATGCGACTATGTGTGAGATTACGGGAATGAGCGGTAATGTGGTTATTGTTAAGCCGCTCTAAGCTTAATTAAGCAAAACTTCGTTGTTGTAAATAGTTGTTGCTGTAAATAGCTGTTGATGTAAAAAACCGGCCCCTAAAAAAGGCCGGTTTTTTTATGAGTGCAGTGTTTGGGTTTAAGTGAATTGGCTGTGTTTAAATGAAATTACGTCCTATGTCTTCTCGCGCCACTGCGCAACTATATTGCCTAGGTCTTGGGGGCTTTCAATTAAAAAGTCAGGCTTATGTCGCAGTAGTGATTGCTTGTCGTTATACCCGGATATCACGCAAGCGACGGCTGCACCACAGGCATGAGCGGCTTGGATATCACGAATTTCATCACCAATATACAAAACCTTGCAGGGCTTAACTTTGAGGCGTTTAATCGCCTTGGCTAAAATCCGTTTTTTGCCAAATAAGCGCGCGTTGCCTGCGATGGAGCTGAATGCGTCAATTTGGTTACTGTCTAAAAATAACTCAACATTGCGCGTGGCATTAGTTGTGACAATACCCAGCTGATAATTTTTTTTAAGCTGATTGAGTGCGGCGGCGATATGCGGGTTGATTTTTACCTGTGCAATATCACGGGACAAGCACTCTTTACCTGCTCGCATCACCAGCGGCACTTTATACCAAGGGATCTCTAAAAATTTAATTACCTCACGTGCATGCAGTTTTTTTAAATGGGGTAAGTCTTCTAGCTTGATTGAGCGAAATTTATAACGCCCCGCTAGCGAATTCATAATGTCAAAATTTAACATAATAGTATCCGCGAGCGTGCCGTCAAAATCGAATAGTATCGCGCGATCGAAAGTGGCCTCATCTCCCTGCATTAATGCATTCCTTTTATACTGTGTGCTTGGCTGTTCACAAGGTTAATGTCCGTATTAATACCAATTATTTTTCCAAACAATATAAATAATACCCAACATTCTATACCGAAAAACAAGTACCCACTAAAGCCAAGTACTGGCATCTCAAAGATGAGGAACTCATGAATATAGGGTAAATTATATTTCCAAAAGTTGGGGTTGTTGGGGCTGCTCCAGTAATTCCAAGATTCCCAGGGGACGCTGTTACATAGAGTGCCTAGGCCAATCATTATAGCGGGCGTCCAATTGCCTTTGGTGATGGGGGAAACCGGTGTCCAAATAGATAAACGGTTTAATGCGGCGCATGTGATGAGCAGTGGGCCAAGCCATAGCATCCAAAATAGCGCCTCGTAGAATACACTGGTGGCAATACACATGATGACACCAGCAAGCATTGTGTAGGCAGCGGCTTTTGGGCTCAGTGAAATCTTTGGTCCATTACTATAGCGTAGGGAGAGCTTTGGAAAGGTAAGTAGCAGGTTGTACGAAACGAAAACCGCAGGCCAAATCGTAGCAAAGGTCAATGCTGAGACTATGTAGGTTTCTGGGGCGGATATTAAATATAAGTCGGGGTAGTACCAATTACGTAATACGAAAAAGTTAAGATATTCGAAATAATACCAGCCGAATATGGACAGGAATGCAGACCATATCATGAGTGACGGTCTTGATGAAATCAGCGATTTCCCGCTATTTCTATAATGTAAGATACCGTCGAGAACCAAAATGAAGCCAAACCACAATGGCACAAACGCATAATAAGTGAGTTGTTTGAGCGCGGGGAATTGCCCCCACATGATGACTAAAAACACCAGTGTGAGCGTGCTGCCGATATAAAGCCAGATAGGTAGCTTAGCCGGCTTTCTAGCGTTCTTAATGGCCTCTATGGCTTGCTCTGTGGGTGGTGTAAATCCAAAATGTCTTGGAAATAATAAAAAGGCGCAAATAGATAAAAATACCAAGCTTAGCGCAATGAAAACCCCAAGGTTAAATGGTGGCACATCGGCAGCGGTGGTTGCGAGGAGGGCAAAGTCTGGCGGCAGGCCGCCCCAGCGAATAAGGCTCCCGATAAATGGCAGCACTATGATTCCGATAGTGAGGGCGATTAGGATGATTTTTTGGGGTGACTTGAGCTGTAGTGACTTATGTTGTGGAGACTGATGCTGCGTTGCTGAGTTCATGTTCAAGGCTCTCGCTATTGTGCGTTGGGCGATGAAGTGGAATTCATAGGGCTGCTTTCGGCTTTACCGAAGCGCCGATTGCGCTCGCCAAAATTGTTTAGCGCTTGGCTAAATGCATCGGCAGAGAAGTCAGGCCAAGGCGTCTTGGTAAAATAGAACTCAGCGTAGGCCGCTTGCCATAATAAAAAGTTACTCAGGCGCTCTTCACCACTGGTGCGAATCATTAAATCAACGGGCGGAAGGTCGCCGGTATCTAAGTTTTGTTGTAAATCATCGGCGTTGATCTTGGAGAAGTCGTAACCATCGTCTGCGAGGCGTTTAATGGATCTGACGATATCGTCTTGGCCACCGTAGTTAACGGCTAATACTAGGGTCATACCGGTGTTATTCTTGGACAGAGATTCGGCCTTGGAGATTAGCAAGCGGGTTTTAAATGAGAGCTTAGATCGTTCACCAATCGCTTTAAAGCGTACGCCACGTTTAAGAAAAGCCAGTATCTCTGATTCCAGGTAGGAATTTAGGATCTTCATGATACTACTGACTTCTTTGTCAGGGCGTTGCCAGTTTTCAGTCGAGAAGGCAAACAGTGAGAGTACGCGAACGTTATGGTCAATCGCTCGGTGGATTATGTCCATGCATATCTTGGCGCCTGCTTTATGGCCGTCACTGCGATCCATGTGCTTTTGTGATGCCCAACGTCCGTTGCCATCCATGATGATGCCGACATGGGGCGATGTTGCTAAGTTGGTGTAAGGCTTTTTTGCTTGAGGGGCGGGGTCAGCTAGGCGCGTCATAATGGTCAATGTGGCTCGTCTTTTAGATTCTGAGGAGTATGCCGAAAGTCGCCTAAGATTGCATCTCTTAAGATAGCGGATTTTGTAAGTGATTAGTTTACTTGTTAAAATTTAAAAAAATATAGAATATATGTAAAAAAAAGCCGCTCCTAAACTAGGAGCGGCATCAAACTAAAACCTGCGGTACACAGTGTTTTAGGGGGGAGACGGAACAGCTTAGAAGCTGTAGCGTGCGCCGAGTGCGTAGCGAGCGCCCAGAATCTGAAGCTGTGTAACCTGATTTGAAGTGCGTCCGTACTGTCGCTTGTCCTCTTCGAAAATATTGATACCTTCAAGAGAGACGGAGAGGCTGTCAGTCACGTTGTAGCTCAGGTTGAAGTCAACTTGCTCAAACTCTTCAGTAAATTGAGGCTCGTTCACGTTAACCGCGGCGTTATCTAAGAACTTGTCACGCCAGTTGTACACGACACGAGCAGAGAACTTATCGTTCTCATAGAAAAAGCCTAGGTTAGCGGAATCACTTAAACCAACCAAAGCAAATTGAGTCGCTGTTGGGGCGGCGGCAACGTCAAACTTAACATCACCGTTTACGATGGTGTAGTTAGCTGAAACTCCAAAGCCTGTTTCACCAAAGAAGTGCTGAGCGGCAAGCTCCCATCCTTGTAGTACGGCATCTTTTGAGTTAGTCGGTACTGAAACTGTTGCGGTAAGCGGTGCATCCTCAGGAAGCGGCAAAATGTCAGAGTTGTTTTCTGGGCCTTCGCCAGCATCTGGGTCAAATGGCAGACCGCAGGAGGTGCCGGTGCCGTTATCCGTACAGCCTGCGCTCTCGCCAACGGGGGACATGGCGACTACCATATTAAACAGGTTGGTATCGGTCACCGGGAAGCCTTGTGAGAGCAGGACTTCTTGAGCCGCTAGTGCGCGAGGGCCGTTGGTTGGGTCAAGCACGCCGGTTAATACCTCTGTTACTTGGTTGTTGCCTATGAAGTTAGTGACGCGCTTATCGAAGTAACCTACAGACAGATAGCTTGCATCACCGTAGTACCATTCGAAGGATAAATCGAAGTTGTCAGACTCCAGTGGTAGTAAGCCTGTATTGCCTCTGACGGCTGTGCCCAAGCCACCAGATAGAATCGTAGGGCCACCCTGTGGCGCACCAATACTGGTAAGACCGTTGGCTAACTGACTGTAATCCGCACGAGCGATGGTGGTGCCGTAAGAGAAGCGTAGTTTGATATCGTCAGTGACACTCAAGGCTATATCTAAGCTCGGTAGCAGGTGATTATAACTGCCTTCACCGTTTACGGGAGTTGCATCCGAAGCATCACCGTCATCAATGACTAAGTCGTTATTACCTTGCCACTGAACTTCCCGGTCAGCCACTAAGGAGGTCGATTTCACATCGG
>NVXL01000266.1 GCA_002746115.1 Alteromonadaceae bacterium | reverse complement strand
AATCAAAAGGCGCTGATTTTATATGGGTAGTGCTCAAGCGACCAACATAAGTTGTCGGCAACAGATCGCCAGTCTAATGGGGCAAATTTGAGAGGCCAATAAATCAAGTATGGCAGATATAACCGAAAAGGTTATATTTTAATAAGATTAGATTTTAGTGTGAAAACTGGTTAAATCGTGCGGTCGTGGAGCGGTAAAAACACGACTAATCCGTGCTATCTGCTGATGTTTTATATAGCTTTTATATGGATCTCATATAGCTTTTATGCCGATTAATTCACCGGCTTGTGTTTTAACGGCCGCTTTGCACTCACTTTAGATTTGTTTTTCCCACGAGTTGTTGCACTTGTATTGTCTCCGCTCGATTCTCCGTTTTCATCCAACCAAAGTAAGGTATCTGCGTAAGCAATAAAATGTTGTAAATATTCGGGCGACAGTTCGCGTAACTTCGTTAACGATTTTACCGCAAGTGCGTGAGAGTTTAGCGGGCCCGGGGTTTTGGGGCCGTTTTTTATGGCTTGTGTCACCAGTTTATTCGCGTCATGCTCGACACATGCTGCGCGAAATAAACGCAGTGATTTTAATTCACGCACGCCATTGACGTTACTTTCCCCCGAGGCTCCGTGGTCATCCTGATTAATGGTTTGGGTCAACTCAGCGATCTGCTGTGCCGCTGTCTTCTTTTGAGGTGTCGGCAATGAAGGGTCTGGTTGCTCACGACTTTCGGCTCTTCTGTGGTCTATTTGTCGCTTTATTAGGCAGTCACTTTGGTACTGTTTAAGCGCTATAGTAATTTTTTGCTCTAGTCGCATGCCGACCGCGTGCTCTTTTGTTTTAGCACGACGAACCATTGCTTGTAGATAACATAAACGCGGTGGGTCAAAACAGTCGAGCCCCTGTAGTGCGATCTCGCTGAGCGCTTTTTCGAGGGCTAATAACGACATATTACGGCGCGCTAGGTTTCGGAACCGGCGCAATTTCAACACGCCGATTTTGCGAGCGGCTGTTGGCGTCTTGATTGGCCACAATCGGGTGCTGATCACCAAAAGCGGCCGCAAATACCTGAGCCGCTGGCATGCCTTCTTCAATGAGTGCACGCGTCACTTTTAATGCACGCTTGGCCGATAGCTCCCAATTATCCTCAAAGCGAGTATTGCCTTTTTGGATCGGTAAATCATCGGTAAACCCACTGACCATCAACAATTGATCACGTTGATCTAAGTAAACACGCAGAGGTGGCACCAAGGTTTTAAGCAGTTGCCGGCCTTCAGCTTGCAAACTATCGGAGTTGAGCGAAAATAACACACTACCACTAATGCCAATACGGCCATTTCGTAAAGTCACACGCCCGGTTGCGAGTGGGTCGGCCAAGGCCTCCTCTAACGCAATACGTCGCGCTTGCTCGGCTTCCCGTTTGGCGACTTCCTCCTCTAAGGACTGCGCCAGTTCGAGCTGTACGCCTAGCGCCCAGACCAACAGTAATACAAAAACACCGGCAAGCCCGGACATTAAATCGCCAAATACGGCCCAAATCGGCGTCTCTTGAGAAAAGCTGTCGTCTAAGGCATCCATTAGCTATTGCTCTCATCAGTGTTAGTTGCTTGCTCACTGAGCTGCCTAACTTCTTCGAAAATCTCTTTTTGAGACATAACACTATGATCAATAATTTCCCGTGCTTGCGCGACGTAGTAGCCCAACTGCTCGTCGCTACGGGCGGTAGATTGTGAAAGGGCTTGCTCGATATGCTCAAGCTTATCGATTAACTGTTGATTGGATTCGCTAAACAGCTTAATCGCAAGCGAAAAGGCCTCCCCAAGGCTGGCCATCTCCACCGCGCTACACGAAAAATGCTCGCCAGCGTCGGAGACCTGCGCCAGCTGAATGTCTAGTTGCTGTGCGAATTGATTGCTCAGTGTTTTGAGGGTTTGGTCCGATGTGCTGACCAAATTTTCGATGGCGATTTTTTGCCCGAGAGCTGATTCGCTGAGTGCGTCGCTCGCCTGTTTAAAACCTTGGTTAATTTGCTCACGCTCCAACAGTAAGGCATTATCCCGCTCAAGGGTTTTGCTAAGCTCGCCGCGGAGTTGTGTCATCAGCTCAGTGGCGGCACGGGGCGCTTCGAATGCCGTGCTTATCATCGTGCTCATCGGTGCTTCAAGGGCTTTACCTAAGCGACTTAGATGGTCTGCAACGTGGGTTTCGAGTGCTTCTAGGCGGGAAAGCGCCGATTCGGCGCGCCCAGCTTCGTCGTCTCTAAGGCTTTTAAGCTCAGTTTTGAGCGTCTCGGTCAGAGTTTGCATGCGTGTTTCTTGGGTGTGCAGCCAGGTATTTTCGTTATTGATGCGAGTTTGCACCAAGGCCTCGCTCGCGGTTAATAAGGTAGCAATCTGTTCAAGCATGTTTGCACTGCTAGCCTGTGCACTCTGAGTGACTTGCTCTGTGGCCGCTTTAAGCGAGGAATTGAAACTGTTCTGTACACTTTCAAGTAATTGCGTGTTATCACTTTGCTGACGCTGAATGCCCTGTTGCCAAGCTGTACTGACCTCATCGCTAGTATTGCTGAAGCGCTCAGATAAGGTATTTAACTGCTTCTCAGTTGTATCACTTAAGTGCTTATGGGTTTGCTCAGCTTGTACGCTTACTGCTTCCATTAAACTCGTCATGACGGGCTCTATGGCTTCAGCCGCGAGCTTTGCGCTGTCAGATAAACTAGTTTTAAGTGAGTTCTCAACCGATGCGGCCAGCTCACGATAGCTTTGGGTAGCATTGGTATGAAAGTCTTGTTGGCGGCTGGTCAATTGCTGATTGAGTTGCTCACTCATGTGAGTCATTTGTTCACTAACGGCTTTAAGGCTGGTAACCATTTCTGGCAGAGCGCTGGCCTGTAGTTGCAGCGCTTTAAAGGTTTCTTGGCGATGAAAACTGAGTGAGTGATGTTGAAATACTGTGTTGGCTTTGGTGTCCAATTGGCGCGTAGCTAGCATGCGTTCCCTGCGACTCATAGTGGCGACTAAACCTAAGCTAACAGAAGCTGCGACGCCAGCAACGGAGGTGCCAAAAGCCAGGGCTAGGCCTTTAATTGGTGCCGCTAACCCTTCTCGAATCGCTTGTAATTCTGTGGTGCCTTCTAGTGCTGTGGCCGCTCCTTGAAGAGTAGCGACCATGCCTAAAAACGTACCGAGCAGGCCTAGCACTACGAGCAAGCCAACTAAATATGGCGTAACAATTGGCGCTGGTAGGCCGACGCGCTCACCTTCTATGCGTGTGCGCACAGCATTTTGCAAAGAGGGGTGTAGTAGGTTAATCCATTGATAGAGCTCGACTTCTTTTGTGCTTGTTTTTGGGTCTGTTTTTGTGCCTGGCAAGGTCATCAACGCCTGTCGGAGCGTTTCTGTCGCACTACGGAAGTAAAACATCTCAGCATAGCCGAAAATATACACACCACCGATGACGGTTATTACCGCTAATGCCAGCGTATTGATGCCGATAAAACTCGCTCCCATCCAAGCGATAGCAGCAGCTCCTAGTAAGAATGCAGCCGGGAAAAATAATTTACGCATGTCCTGCGTTTACCTCTTTATTAAATGCTTTAATCATGCCGGTTACCGGTTGTAAGCGCAGCTCAAACTCGGCGAGTAATACCTGCTTCATCTCATCACGGAATTGGGCTAGCCAACCACCGGGTTGCAAGCATTGCTGCGGATCAGTGGTACTGTGTGTGTTGACGGTGTTTAAGCTTACTTGCAGGGACCTAAATCGCTTTTCAAGTAATTTGGGAATGCTGACAAACAGTTTGCGCGTATGGGGGCTCAATGTATTATCGAGGGCTTCATCTAAGGCGCTTAACTGGGCGAGCTTTGGGTGAGCTTCGGAAATGGCCTGTCGTACTTCAGCCCGTAAGCTTTGTACCTTCGAGTCTAATTCGCGTTGATGGGTAGCGTACAAGCGAAAGTAAGGCTCATAAGCGAGCGGTGTATCGTGTGTGCCTGCCGCGTTAGGCACAGGGAAGGGCAAGCTCGCAGCACCAGCATCGTGCTCGAAGCTTTTATTGATAAACATGATGCTCGCGGCGCGCACTTGTTGTGTTTTTTCTTCGATGTCGTTTGTCTCTGGGTTTAGCTTGATATCAGATTCGGCAAGACCTGCACGCCTCAATTTACTATGGGCTGCAGCGAGCGCAATCGAATCGGACACGCCAATCAGGCGACCGAGTCTTTCCCCAAAGTCGTTATGGCTGAGTGTATTTTCGGCAACATCGAGTTCAGATAAAAACCTTATCAAGGCTGAACTTTGCATTTTGACCGTAGTAGGGCTGACATGCGCTGAGATGTTTGTCATAGCACCTTAGTTGTTTTTCCGATCGGTAAAACCTTTTTAGCAAGATGAGTGCGGGTGTGTATGGACCGCATTATGCCTAAAGCGATAAGAGTCAGCAATTATAGTTAACGATGTGGTGCTGTAATCACGTTAAAATGGCACGAAATATTACCAAGACACGGATATGCGTTTAAAAAAGCGTATCGAGAGGTCTAAACCTGAACACAGTTTGCAAGATAAAGGTAGAAGTAAGTATGGCTAGTTATGACGATTCCAAAACGATTCGACTCACCTACGGCGGCGAAAAACCTACGCATGCCGTCATTTGGCTGCATGGTTTGGGCGCAACCGCCGGAGATTTCCCAGCGGTGATACCGCATTTAGGTTTGACCCCGGGTCTTGCGATTCAGTTCGTCTTTCCGCAGGCGGCCAACCAAGCGGTTACCATAAACGGTGGTGCGCTAATGCCCGCATGGTATGACATTAAAGGCTCAGATCTTAAGGATAAAGAAGATTTACCAGGAATGACCGCTTCACAACAGATTTTGGAAGCGTTTATCGATGAGCAGGTCGCGGCGGGTATTCCTGCTGAGAATATTGTTGTAGCAGGTTTTTCTCAGGGCGGGGCAGTCGCTTATTACACCGGTATCCGTTCCACCCGGCGCTTAGCGGGCATTATGGCCTTATCCGCGTATTTACCCTTTGAGGGGAATGCAAAGACTGAACATTGCGCTGAGCATATTGATACTCCAGTGCTGGCAATGCACGGCACGCAAGACCCGGTAGTACCGATCGCGGTAGCGAAACAAAGCGCTGACGCTTTGCACGCATTAGGTTACCCGCTTGAGTGGCAAAACTACGTTATGGAGCACAATGTGATTAATGAGCAGCTGCTGGATATTGGTCAGTGGATGAATGAGGTTTTTTCTAGTCGGGCATAGGTGGCTGTGTAGTTGTGCGTGTCGGTGACGATGGTAAACCCAGCCATCTTACCGCCGTGGCCTACAAGGTTCACTGTAGTGTTCCATTTCTTAAGGGGGGAATATATATTTTTGTAAAAAACCCCAAAATGATTTATCCGAATATTTTTCAATAATCATCGCCAACAAAACATAGCCAGAATTATTGTAATTAAATTTGTCACCGGGTTGCCCGCTGGGTATTCTATTATTGCTTAAACCTCCGCATTAAAAATTCATTTTTAATGCTACAGCTAAACAATTGATGAATATTTTCAGCATTTTTTAGCGACTAGAGGGCCGACTAATTTGACACAAAACATCGCAAGTAAAACTTGGATTAGCGGACTTGGCACATCGGGGTGCTGTTTGATGTTGTTTTATCTCGCCGTAAGGGATGCCCTACACCGAACAAGTGTCTCGTGTTTATCAATGCTGAAATTGTGTTCTGGGCGCTACAATCTCGCCCCGGCGGCGGTTGCCTTAGGTGCTAAATTCCCTTAATATGTTTTGCCATGAATATAATAAGAATAATCGCGTCTGAGAAAGAGCGCTTTCTAAAATTTGCAGCAGTTGGCGCCAGTGGAACCGCTATCAATGTCGCCTTAGTCTGGCTGGGTAACGCCATATTATTTAGCCGCTTAGGGGAGCCATCTCAAACTCAAGCCTCCTATGCTTTAGCCATTATTGTTAGTATTTTCTCCAACTATATATTCAATTCAATGTGGACCTGGAGCGACAGAAGAGGGCAGGGGCTTAAGTTTTTTTTTCAGCATCTGCTTAAATACTACCTGACAAATGCACTGGCAGCAGGCTTACAGTTTTTGATTGCTACGACGATTATTTATTCACTAAGCGCCATGTTTTACACCGGCGGCCTTGCGGTGCCTGTTCTCTGGAAGATGGCAGGATCGGTGATCGGGATCGGTCTGGCTGGCGGAATCAATTTTTTAGTCAATCACTTCTGGAATTTCAACATCTCTACAAGCAATAACAATAACAACGAGGTCAATAGTGGAAAATGAAGATCGTTTGTATAATTCCCACTTATAATGAAAAAGATAACATCGTAACATTAACTGAAAAACTGCGTAAGCTTTACCCTACAATACATATGCTTGTCGTTGATGATAACTCTCCGGACGGCACCGGGTTGGTAGCCGAAAAGATGAAAGATGCACAACTCGATGTGCTTCACAGAAAAAACAAAGAAGGTCTAGGCAGGGCTTACATAGCGGGTTTCACCAAAGCGCTGAACGACGGGGCTGACATTCTGATACAGATGGATGCGGATCTATCTCACGATCCCATTTACATCGAAGCGATGCTAACAGCAATTAAAAAATACGATGTCGTTATCGGCTCGCGCTATATAAATGGCATCAGTATTGTAAACTGGTCAATCTCGCGACTCTTCCTCTCTTGGTTCGGGAACGTTTATGCTCGATTGGTAACCGGAATCGATATCAGTGATTTAACGGGTGGTTACAAATGCATCCGCAGAAGCGCACTAGAGGCCGTCGACCTGGGGAAAATAAAGACCTTGGGTTACGGGTTTCAAATCGAAATGAACTATGCCTTCAATCGTTGCGGGAAGAGCATCAGCGAAGAGCCAATCATTTTCTATGAGCGCGTAATTGGCAAGTCCAACATGTCTAAGTTTACCGTCCTAGAGGCCATACTCAAAGTGCCTCTTTTTCGCTTTAAAAAGTATGCGAAAACCGGCACAGATTACATCCCTGCTGCACCAGAAGAGGCTAAGTAGGAGGCTAGCCTCCTATTACCCCCACTTATTCAACTTACTTGCGGTGCAGGCAGCACAGCATTGCTTGCAAAATTTTTACCTACGACGATGACAATCCCTACGTCCACTCGCCTCACAAGCCGCTAGCTCACGAAATTTCTGCCCTCCGGGGTAATTTGGCGAAATTTCTAGCAGCATATCAAGGGCGGCAAGCTCGCCTTTGTGATCACCCAACTGGTGTAGGGCA
>NVXL01000265.1 GCA_002746115.1 Alteromonadaceae bacterium | reverse complement strand
CTAGAAGATGACGAACTAGAAGACGAGCTGCCGCTACAACCTACAACACCAGAGCATGGGTCGTCATTGCCTTCAACCAGCCAAATATTATCAATAAACACATCACTGTTACTGCCGCCAATATTCATCACAATACGTGCGTTAGATACCGCAGAGTTCATAGGGAAATTATAAACAAAGCGCTGCATAGTCGTCGTCAAACTTTGACCACTGCCCGTTATCGAAAAATCTTCCCAAGGAGAAACACTGCGCTCAACCTTAATTTCCGAATTACGGTTAGACGCAGCTCGCGCATCAAAAGCGAAGGTATAATTTGAGTTACCATTTAAAGAAAATGGCCCTTGGCGTGGCTGAATATGCCAAGCAGTATTACTACCATTACTTATATTAACATGGTAAACACCCGACTCAACAGCGCAAGTCGCAGAGCCGCCCGACAAAGTACAATCCCAGCCATTAGTACCGTTAGCAAAATCACCATTAGTTATTATGTTAGCTAATGCAGGCGTATCCAAAGTCACAACCGAGGTAGAAGCAGCTGCCGAAATGCCAATCGCATTAAACGCTTCAACCCAAACAGAATAAGTCGTTGTTGGGTTTAAACCGGTCAAGGTCGTACCCGTAGAGTTAGTCGTCAATGTAGTAGTCGCAGTAGCGGGTTTACTATTTACCGTATTAAGATAAACATTAAAACCTTGCTCAGTATCATTGTTTGAACCTGAATTGTCAGCCCAAGAGAGGCTGATTGAAGTAGCCGTCGCCGTCGCAACAAATCCGCTTGGTGGCGCAGGTGTATTTGATATCGGATCGACAGGTTCGCCGATAGGATCCAAATTAAACAAGGCTGGCGCAACTTCCGTAGCAAAGTAAGCCACTGGAACCAAAGAGGCGTTAGCATCGATGGATATCTCGCGAGAGGCCCAACCTGTACCCGTTAATGCAAACATCTTCAAACCAGGCTGTGAGCCAAATGTCGGCATATCACCGTCATTCGCATTGGTCCAGTTATTTGGCCCCAGCACTAATTTACCCGCCCAAGAATCACCTGGGTTGGCGCCATCATGAGTGCGCGTCACTGAATTCTCAATGTTACTGTAACCACTCGCGGTGTACATCGCGATATTAATCGCATTAATGCCCGATACGTGATCGAGCACTTTCACCGCGCCACGAGCAAATCGAGCTGCATCAACATTGTTCACTTGTGATTTACTAATCTCAGCCGCCGCCATCATGATGCGAGCATCATTTAATGCCATACGGTGGGAGCCCCAACGTACATTGTTATCGACATTATCTTGATCGCCGTTGTTCCACTGGGTGGAGTTCGGATCCCAAGTCACACCAGGATAACCTTGTGATTGCTGACTATAGATCTCATCGGCTTTTACCAAAATATTGCTCTTCAGTGTACTCAGGTCAATGCTAATGCTGGACTCGTTGCTTAACAGCGACAAGTTACCTTCCATTGCAACCGCACCCCACCAATAAGACGAAGCCTCGTTAAAACGAGGATGCGCCATTACTTGTGAGCGAAACTGAGAGGCATCCGCCGCTTGGCCGAGCTTCTCAGCTGCGATGTAAAGCTCAACGGTAGCCGCGTATTGGTCATCTTCCGTATTGTCACGGTGAGCCACGCAGTTGTTGTCGTTAGTCTTCGGATCGCGTTTTAAACCGGTATTGTCATTGTCTGGATACATCCCACCTTCGCCACCAAATTTATTTTGTTGGTTACAGGTGAACGCTTCGTTCTCTGCATTGGTCAATGCCGTTTTAGCCAAGTTATAGGCCGCAGTAGCCTCACCCGAGGTGTCGAAGTTTGAATGTAAACGTGCCATTGCCGCCAAAGTACGTGCAGTCGCGTAAGTCGCTTTGGTCTCAGGCTCAGAGATACAAGTGCCGCTACTATGAGGCGAGCAGGGCGCCCAAGATTGAATGTTGGTGTGAAACTTTGGGATTGCCAGATTACGAGGATTGCTCATCGTGTGCTTGAACTGCTCGGTTAATACCTTCAACTGGTCGTATACCGTTTTAGCACCCGAGAAGTTATTGCTGTAGTAATTGTTAATGCTAGGGTAGGTCTCTAGCATGTTAATCAGAGCCCAAGAAGCTTCGGCTGTGTTAGTTGGGTAAGCGCCGTTGTCGCCAGCATCTTTTACGTACTGAAAATTCAGGCTTAGGTTTGCCCAGTTATTAACCGAATTTGAAAAAGTGGCCGAACCTTCATGATCTTTAAAATAATCAAAGAACTCGTATTTTAAATTGCCATAAGGGTCGCTGGAAATATCAAAGGGCTCAGATTGATTGCCGCCCACGCTTAAGCGCACATTGCTAGCGGGGGCAGTACATTCTGAGAAGTCGATGATGTAGAAGCTATCACCGGAGCTTTTGTCGTTTGAAACGTAAGTATTTTCCGTTCCCGAACAGTTTGTGCCACTCAAAGACCAATTGATAGATCCCTGATTATTACTAATATAAAGCCCTGTCTTTGCCGCTTGTGGCAAATATCCAGCAAAGTTTACCCGGAATGGGCTGTTCATTTGAGTACCGTTATCAGTAGCAAAGGTGGTGGTTGCGCTGAAGCCAAACATTAAGCCGCCTACAACCATGCCCGCGAGCGGAAGATGTTTGGCGCGTAGTGGTTTTCTCATGACGAGATTCCTCTATTTTTATATTTATGGGTAAAAGTAAATGAAATTTAATTGTTTAGGGATAGCCCAGGCAAGTGCTGCCTGTCTCAAGAAAATTTCTGGTTATTATTATTTTTATCTATCCAAGCCTGTTGCCATCCTTAGGTAGGTTGCCAACAGCGTCGTCTGGATCACCGACTATCATAGTTGGTCTCCTGTGTGCTGACGTGAACCCTGTCCACATTTGGATTTGTGTGTGCCTAAAAACGCACTTAGGCACGTTTTTTGCGGACGAGGTAAGCTTGGAGTTCGATATTATCGCAAGCTATTGGACTATACAAGTTTGAGCTGAGCAAGTTTAGCCATGTACACTGTGTGACTAAACTTGCTCGGTTGGAGCTAAAGTTGAGACAGCTGCGTGACAAGAGAGGGGATTTCACGGGGGTGGGTCAGGGTGTATTTGGGTTCGCCGCCTAGGTTTAAGTCGAGTACTTGGTCGTGCTGAATCCAAACAGAGGGAATGCTAGTTGCGTTGGCACCGCCGATGTCGGTTACTAGGCTATCGCCGAAGTGGACGGCTTCATGCGCTTCACATTCGGCAAGCTGTAAAGCTTTTTGGAAAATTGATGGCGCTGGCTTCTCTTCCGGCTCTTCACCTCCGATGAGAATGTGATCGACGTGAGCCTTCATGTTGACGGCGTTTACTTTTGGGTGCTGTGAAAATATTGGCCCATTGGTAATGACAACTAAGGTCAGGGTTTTACGAGCCTCAGCTAAAAAAGCTTCGATACCGGGGTAAAAATCAAAACCTGCGATGCGATCTAGATCGAACTGATCTTGCATACTTTGTGCAGTGGCTTGATCTGGAGCCGCCTGACCTTGGGCGGCTACCAAATCCCGGATCAATTGGACGCGATAAGCGCTCTCACCCTCGGCTTCGATAATCGCCATATAGCGTTCGCGTTGCGGCTCACTCCACTGCCGGTAAATACCAGTAAGGTAAGCCTGAATAGTACCTTCGCTATCAAACTGCTCACCGTATAAGCTTGTGAGCTTTTGGCCCATCTTAGTCATCGCGCCCGCGTTGGCCACTTGGGTATCACAGAGGGTATCGTCCATATCTAGAAACAGCGCTTTTAACATTTAACAAACTCCAGGTACATCTAATAAAACTCCAAAATAGGTAAGGTTGTTAGGCTTTAAAACTAAAAACTTTCGTGCTCTCTAACGTGGTTCCAAGTCTGCCCCTGATCATCCGACTGATAGAAATCGCTGGAAATACCCTTGCAATATACCAACAGCGCATCACTCACCTCAGGCACCAGAGAAGCACAGTAATCTGCCGGTTTCTTAACCTCGGAGGCCACCCAAGACTGCCCTCCGTCCGTCGTGGCTACGGTAAGAATATCCTCGGAGACAGCGCCATATCTTGGTACCAAACGAACAAACGCAATCGCGTCCTGACTCGTACTAAACGCAGGACTAGATAAGAAGGTAAAACGTGAGTAATGGTCCGTGGCTTTGCCATTTACTCGGCACTGACTGATGAAGTTAATACCGGGACAATTGTCGACTCGGGTGCTAACTTTTTGCCAAGTCGTTTCAGATTTGCCTTTTACATAGTAAGTGTCTTTTCCGGTAACCGAAAACAAATCGGACTCGTGCACACCAATATCCACTAAACCAGCATCGATCACCCGATCAATTTTTTCCTTAGACCCTTGGTAATTTGATATTTTCCAGGTGTTAGCATCGTAAAAGAAATGGTCCGTTGGAGTACTGTTAAACATCGAATAATCCAGGCCTTTTTGCATCTTAACCGTGATCGAATACTTATCATCGATCTTACCTAGGCTTGTATCTACAATTAGAAATTTTAAACGGGAGTAATCTCGGCCATAAATATTACCCGTACCCGAACGCTTCTTGCTTCCATCATTCCAACCATACACCGGGTCGTAAGCGCTTATTGTCTCCCACTTAGGGTTTAGGGCTTGCAAGTCTCCACGCAAAATTTTGACCCGCTTAGCGGTAGTCACCACCAAGTCAATTACCGTGCCCTCAACCGCAAGAATCTGGTTAACACGATAACGCGAAGAGAGTGCAAGTCTTGCCCACTCATCACTGCCGACGCGTTTAGTAAATAAGCTACCAAACGCACCGCCAACCACCAAATCTCCGCGATCGCTCTCCGCCATACTGATGAGGTCAAAGTCACTGTCAACAGCCTCAATCAGCCAATCTTGATCGGCCGTGCGCTTAACCAAAGCCCCGAGCTTACCGAAAAAATACACGCTGTTATCTTCGGTTTTAAACTGCTTGTTATAAACCACCGGGTTGCGAACGGCAGAAATGTAAGCCGCCCGACGCTCATCCTCTAAGCCGTCATCATTCCAAGTTAACACCTCAGCCGGGTCGTATTCAAGAAAGGGGAGTTGCGATGTTATTATTGAGCCATCTGCTTTGCTTGGAGAGCGAATTAGCGTTTTGAATATTTTATCCCCGACGACCTTAGGGTAATAAATGAGCGTGCCGAGATCCGTGATTTTACCGGGCTCCACGGTAAAAGTGCCAAGTTTAAGCTCCGCTTCTACCCAGTCGATATACCAACCTTCCGTATTATAAAAAAAGGTGCGCACGTTCCTTAATGAGTATTCCCCTGCGGCAAGGGGGGAAGTAAACAAAGTGGCCGAGCCCTGAACAGGCTCAAGTGCTAATAGCCGCTGGAGCTTACCATTTTCAGACTCGTTTAGATTTTTGGGTGTAATGGTCAACTGATTGAATGGCAGCTTAGTGTTACCTGCGCTTACAACACGAGCAATCAAAATCCCTTCCGATGGCGCTTTAACCGTATCGGCACTCAAACTAGGAAGCATGTTCACCTTCGGCGAGATGCACCCATTAAAGCTTATAAGTACCAGTACTGCGGTTAATATCCTCAAAGCCTTAGCCGCTACAATGTTAGTCGCTACAGTGGATGTTAAAATCTTGCCTAAGCTAGGTAGCGCTAATATAGGGGGGGGCATTACAGTCTCCTTATTTGAACACAGTTGTGGGATTTCATACTAAAGGCTTAATATCATAGAGATGAGATGGTATTATCACGATTGGATACCTAACTCGAAAGAAGCACATTATAAGTGACCTTTGGTACCTAAATCACGAAAAACATCAAAATAAGGGAAGCTCCCAACATGATAGTACGTTATTTGTTTGGATTAGCCGTCTGCTTGCTTGCGCTCAACGCTTTCCCCGCCAAGCCAAGTAGCCGTCACCACGCCAATGGCACCGAAATCACCACTGCGGAACAAATGACTCAACCACTGCCCCCCGCTTATGGTTACCTCCTACTAGACCTAGACCTTGGCGAAGCCTCACCAATAATCACCATTCGGGAAATCGTCAACAAAAATAAGCTAAGCCGTCTCCCACCTCAGCTTATTAGCCTGAAAAATAAAGGTAAAAACTTTCTATTATTACAGCAAAGAGAAGGCGCCTACCTAATTCAAAATGTTAACGTTCCGCTTTTTAACTTGCCTCACAGGATAACCACCGATAAAAGTAAGCGCTGGCGCTTCAGCATCCAAGCGGACAAAGTCAACTACATTGGTCGTTTAAGCATTGACGCTGAGCGCACCAAACGCATAATTACCGTTAACTACTCCAACAGGTTAGCAACGGATCTTGCGCGTATTCAAGAGACCTACACCGACCTTCTCAAACTATACCCGCTAGCAGCAAATCACGGGCATCCGGATGCATTTTATGACTATTTATTGCAGCTCACCAATAATAGCCAAAGCCAAGCGAACTAAAGCTAGACCAAATATTCCCCTTGCTTTCATTCAATAGCAGGGTCTAATAAGGACACCAGATGAAACCTCGTCACCCCAGATTTTTCCCTCGTGCAGCCGTGTTAATTTTCACGTTGCTGGCACAGATAATTACGTCTCACACCACACAGGCAAAGCCCGTAGCCGCAGACTTTTTCTCACCGCCCGACATAGTCACCGCGGCGTTAAGCCCGGACGGTAAGCAAATTGCCGCCATCCGTTACGTAAAAGACGGGCGACGCTTAGTGTTAATCGACCCTAACACCACCAAAGCGGAGCCACTGCTAGATACCGCCAGTTATTTTGAAGGCCAAGCCCATATCAACAAAATATCGTGGTTAGACTCACGTTACCTCGCCGTGCAACTCTCTCAAGAGCGACAAGGTGTCCACGACTTACTAAGCACCAAAGTATCAAATCATTTATTGGTGATTGATATCCAAGATATCAATCACATCAGGAGTGTCCGCACACCCGGTTGGTTAGTGCACGCCTTACCGAACGATCCAGGGCACTTTCTTTACGCCAAGAGCGGATCGCACTCAAAAGTTTATAAGCTCAAAGTCGAGCCGCTATTACCCGATGAGAAAAAACTGGGTAAACTCGACAGAATTGACGGCGGACAGTTTAGAAAATCCAATGAACTAGCCTCCATCAATGGCTACGCCGTGCATTGGTATTTTGACCAAGAGGATCAAATACATTCCGTATTGCACTACGAGACCAAGAAACAAATCACCTTAAGTTACGCCACCGAAGCCCAAATCCCACCGCCGATACCCACGCCAAAATCGGCGCCTAAAGTCTCAGCTATCGATGAAAAAAATAAAAAT
>NVXL01000264.1 GCA_002746115.1 Alteromonadaceae bacterium | reverse complement strand
CGTATCTGATTTTTACTCTGAAGGCACAATTGATGGTTTTTTTGTAGAGGCCCCTCAAGAAATCAGTGCGACAGCATTCACTGCTAGTGCTATATTTTCCTCTAGGCCGTTCGTTAATCCATGGCGTTTTTATGGTGAACTAGGCCTGTTCATGTGGGACTACGAATGGACGGCAGATTTTATTTTTGATGGGGAAAAATTAGGGACAGAGGATGTTGCTAAAGATAACGGGTTTGGTATATGGGGTGGTTTTGGTGCAGGATTCGATATAACAAATCAATTAGAACTACAGCTAGCTGCCCAGTGGTATGTCCTGGAAGTGGATTTTGAAGAGTATGGAGAGATCCTTTTTGAGGAAAGTGGAACGGATATTCAAATTACTCGACTTGTAGTAAGTCTAAGTTATCAGTTTTAGTTTTAGTTTTTCTCTAGGGCACCTGTTTATTCAGGTGTCCTAAATCGATTGTTTATTCGCTGAGGTCAAACTATTGTTATGAATGTACTTCGTAAAACGCTATTACTTTCTTTAACTTCATTGCTTGTGATTTCTATGCTGGGGTGCGCAACCCAAGCACATAGAGTAATGGGGATTGATAAGCATGTTCCGAAAATTTCAGACGGTGTTTTTCTTTTATTGATAAGCAATTCACAGGATAGCGTAAAATACAATACGTTAACGTTAGTTAAGAATACCAACGAGCCACCAAGATTTGGGTATAAAAACGAGTATTCAGTGACAGCTGTACCTGTACCAGGTGGAAGCAATGTGCAAATGTTTACAGGTATATTAGAGCCGGGGGAGTACAAATTAAGTTCGCTTTCCTTGCATGTTGGAAATGCGCGCTACTGGCTTCAGTTTGGCGATAAAAGTAAGCATACTTTTGACATTGAGTCAGGCGCAATTAGTGATCTTGGTCGTATTGTAAAAACTATTAAAAAAGGGAATTCATGGGCAGGGTCTTCAATGGCATTTCGTGCGCCAAATGAACCTGACGTTTTTTCCTACATTGAGATGGCAATGCCAGACGTCGCCAAATCTTTGTTAGCCTCTCACGCAAAGATTGTTCCAGGCTGGAAGGAAGATGCGGATATGGTCGAAAAACTTTGGCTGTCTATCGCAAAAATCACCGCTAGCGACTTTAACCACCCAATAACTGACCATTCAGGAACTATAATAGCCGGCTTAAGAATGGGGCAAGTTTTAAAAAGATATAATGATGGTACATGGAAGATGGTAGATACCAAAAGTAATCATACCATTCAGGCCGTCGCCGAGCTGCCAGGCGATAAAATGTTTGTTGGTGGAGAGATGAACAAGTACTTTATCGTGGATGAAAAAAATAATGTTTTAGAATATTCCTCTGATGGACTGCCCTATGGGAGAATCGTATACGCAAATTATTTTGAAGGATCCGGGCTGATTATTGCAATAGTCAATAGTAAAGGTATTAACATATATAGTAATCAACACCAGGTTGGGTCTCAATGGGAGTTAATTGATACTATTGATAGCACCTACTCTTTGTGGGGAGAGCTAGCAAAACTCAATGTAGTAGGAGATGGGGAAAGAATTTATTTCTCTAGAGATGATGATTTGTTTGTGTACCATGTGGCGTCTAAAGAATGGAATGCTAATGATTTACCATTTAATACTATTAGTATGGCTGTCAACGGTCGAACGATTGTGGCAAAGGGGAGTTATTTTCTAGAGAAACGCTCCTATATCTCAGAAGATTATGGCGTGAGTTGGAAAATAACAAACACTCGCTCCAGCGATTCAATGATTAATGTTTTACCAAGCGGAGAGTCTTTTGTTTTTAGTAATGATTCTGGTGGTATGGTGAAATTCAGTTCGGATTTTGGTTCTACCTGGTATGAACATAGTGTGCTGGATAAAACAAATGGTTCCTTTGGATCATTAGAAAACGTCAAAACTTATCCGTTGGACGATGACAAATTGATATTGGTAGATAAATTATCTGCTGAGGATGGTTCGTCTCGGATTGGTATATATAATACCAAGACTAAACAATATACAGTTGAGCGACATGTTACGGTGCCGATGGTACTTAATTATTATAAGTCGAGAAGTCGAAATAATTAGGAGAAACTAGGGGGAAGGCAACTCTACTCGTTAATGGGCGGCATTGTTAATTAGCTGTAATGTCGAGATTCTTTACGAATTACACGCATCCTCATAAAAAAGGAGATAGTTATCAGCTGGTTAGGGTTGCGGTATGTTTTTTGCAGGTTCCCTGCGGGGGCGTTTTTAACTTGAACTAATAGTTTGGTTTTAAATGCTACGGAAACTTCAAAATGGACCAAAATGATGAATAAACTGTTAACAGCGGCGCTACTTTCTGTAGTAAGCGCAAGCGTAAGTGCAACAACTATAACCTATACTGACTTCTCAGATTTATCCAATATTCAACTAAATGGTGCAACTGCGGGAATTAACCCAACAGGCGATAATTCCTTACGATTGACCAATTCCCTTAGTCAAAGTGGTAGTGCCTTCCTAAAAGATTCCATCTCTCTTGATAATCAGGCATCGTTTAGTGCGGCATTTGATTTCCGCATTACCAATCCACAAGGAATAAGTGATTCCGATGGCCAGGGCGCTGATGGTATTGTGTTTACGGTCCAATCTGTTTCAAATACAGCGGGTGGCTCGGGTGGCGGCATTGGTTACCAAGGGTTGACTAAAAGTGTTGGTGTTGAATTCGACACATGGGATAACGGCAGTTGGGATGAAAATGACGGTAATCATGTTGGTATTAATATCGATGGAAATATTAATTCTGTAGTCCAAGCATCTGTTGCGCCTAGAATGAATAACGGTGCTGTTTGGTCGGCATGGGTTGATTACAATGGCGTTACCGACTTACTAGAAGTACGAATCTCCGATAATGGTATTCGTTCAGCGGATGCTTACATTAGTTATATCGTTGATCTTGAGAATGTTATCGACTCTTCAGATGTATTTATTGGTTTTACTTCAGGAACCGGAGCGGCGGGTGGATACCATGATATCTTAAACTTTGAATTTCATGATGACTATAATCCTATCGATGTACCAGCACCTGGAACTCTAGCATTATTTGGACTAGGTTTGACTGGTCTTGGTTTTAGTCGTCGTAAAAATAAATCTTAATTACGCGCTAGAACTATAGTGGATATATCCACTATATAAAGAAAAAGGCCCCAGTAGATTAGATCTCCTGGGGCTTTTTTATTGGTAACAAGGTGATAGCCAAAAAGGTATATTTAGCTGATACTAATGTCATCCGTGCCATAGAAAGAAATCTAAGGCAAATATACGTGAGTTAGTGATGCGAAAATTAATATTGCCATTTCTTTGGGTTGTAATCGGGGCATTAAGTGCACTTTTAGTTTTTACCCAGACAGAATGGGGCCTGCAAAACGTAAAACCCATTAAAATAACTGAGTTGTCTTTCGCCAATGGCAGTCGTTACATTGGTTCGATAGATGATAGCGGCTTGCTCTCAGGGAAGGGGAAGCTGTTATGGGATAATGCCTCTTATTACGAAGGTGACTTTAAAGATGGCTTATTTGATGGTTACGGGAAATTTGTGCATCCAAGCGGAGTGATACATGAGGGGGGATATAGTATTGGCTTGGCCCATGGTGCCGGTAAGGTCACCTTTGTAAATGGTGATATATATGAAGGTGAATTTGTTAAAGATGAAATTGAAGGTCAAGGGAAGTGGACCTTGCCAGGCCACAGTGTCTACATTGGTGACGTAAAGAGGGGAGGAGGACGGCATGGTAAGGGTCAGATTGTCTATGATAGTGGTAGTAAATATACCGGTGGGTTTCGTGACGGATTGTTAAGTGGTCAAGGTGTTTACACTAGCGCTGATGGTGAGGTTTACAGTGGAGAGTTCAATAAAGATGATTTTACGGGGCTTGGGTCGTTCTCCAGTAAAGACTATGGGATCATTGTAGGGAAGTTTGATAAATGGTCGGCAAAAGGTAATGCCATACGTACCGACTCGAAAGGTAATCAATGGAAAGGCTGGTTTGTAGATAACTACTTACATGGTGAAGGTGAGTATATCGGAGTGGACGGAGAACACTATAAAGGGGATTTTGAATATGGCTACTACAATGGAAAGGGGAATTTAACTGACAGCGATGGCAACCAATATCGGGGCAACTTTTCGCAAGGTGAGAAGGACGGAAGCGGCAAGTTTGAGTACAAGGAGGCAATCGATGGCGTTAAAAAGTTTTCTGGGAAGTGGGATTATGGCAGGTTAATTGAGGGGGATAGCAATGTGGTAATTCTCTCGTCAGACGAAATTGCCGAGTTTTCATTATACAACCAACAGCGCCTACTCACAGAATCGCTAGAAAATATTTCTTCAGGGAATCCAGATCGACCGGATCTATACTTGTTGGGCATTGCAGGTTGGGGTAGGCAGGAGGTGTTCCGTAGAGAGATAAACTACATTGAAATGCAATTTGAGCGGCTGTTTGGAACTGCAGACCGATCAGTGTTTTTGGTTAATAGTCAACGTAACATCCAAAATCGCCCATTAGCAACGATTACAAGTATTGAGAAATCCATTCATCATATTGCCAAAGTGATGGACAAGGATGAAGATATTTTCTTTCTGTATGCAACCAGTCATGGAAGCAAAGAAAATGGTCTGTCTTTGGGTCACAAAGGCGTTGCCTTACCGGACTTGAGTGCACAAGCGCTTGGAGACATGTTGAAAAAAAGCGGCATAAAACATAAAGTTATTGTGATATCTGCCTGTTATTCTGGTGGTTTTATTGAGTATTTAGAGGATGAATACAGTCTGATTATGACTTCTTCTGCGGCAGATAAAACCTCATTTGGTTGTAGTGATAATCGTTTATTTACCTATTTTGGAAAAGCCTTCTTTGAGAAAACCCTAGAAAACGCCAGTAGTTTTGTAAGGGCATTTTCTCAAGCCGAAGCATTAATTAAAAAGTGGGAAAAAGATAAAGGGATCACCCCATCAGAACCAGTAATCTACACAACAAAAGTGATTGAAAGTCATTTGAAGAAATGGCGAGAGACTCTGATAAACCCAAATGGCAGAAAAGTGGTCGGGAGTTCACAATAGAAAAATTGCTACAATGTTTTCTGACGTCAAATGTTGAGGTTAGAGTTAGTGAGTGAGTTAGTATTTATCTGATATATTTGTATGCGTAGTTGAAATTGATTTGACAACTAATCACTCTAAACAAAACTGAATGACTATATTATGGAAGAAAAGACAGTATTACCAGGGATGGAGGAATATTCCCCCGAGTGACTCTCGTGTTGGGATACCTTTATTTGCAGATAAAAACCATATAAAACAATTGTTTAGATAATGTCGACGATATTTTTTTGTTGTTTTTGCTTTAAAAGCAGGAATTCTATAAATATGTATGGAATTTTCTATGAACTCTCCTGTATCTTCTAACTAGGTGATTTATAGCGCTAGATTGTTAGGGTGCTGGACAAGCCTTACATTTTGGCTTCACACCTTTTTAAAAATCGTACTCGAGAATTTTGTCTATAAGGGGGTTACTATGAATATCAGTAATTATGTAAGAGACGCAGTCGTTATTTTGGTTATGTTTGGTTTAGCGGGATGCAAGTTATCCGGGGATGCTGTAGGTATAGATGGCGAGGTTTTAATTGAAGAAAGTAATACTGGAGAAGTGCTTTATTTGAGCGGCGACGGAGAGTTTCAGTTTAGCCATAATTATAAAGATGGTGATACATATAACGTTGTCATCAATTCAAGTGAACAGTCCTGTAGTGTTAAAAACGCTACCGGTGCCTTTTTCAATACGAACATCTCAGATGTAGAGGTGATTTGTGACGACGGACCTGTGTTCTGTACGAAGCACTATGATCCGGTTTGTGCCGTTGCCACACAGGAAATCCAATGTTTTACTACACCTTGCAACCCTCTAGAAACGTATAAAACGTTTGGCAACGCATGTGAGGCCGGTGGCGCAAAGGCTAATATAGTGTTTTCCGATGCCTGTAATGAGCTTGAAGGTGAGAAAGCAAGTGGCATTGAAATGGTACCGTTTGCTACCACGCGTTTTGATCGAGGTGATAGGATTAACGTTCATTCGGTTTCACTCGAGGGAGTTAAAGGATTAGATAGTTACTATAACGATGTATTTTTGAAAGTAAATCTTAGTTATAGCGGTGGTTGTAACGAACACGATTTTACGTTGTTTGGTAACACTGAGTTTGAAGAAAGCTTTCCGGTGCAAGACAGTGTATACCTCTTTCATCAAGGGTATAACGATACTTGTGATAGCATAGTTACAGAGGACGTTATGTTTTATCTTAAGCCACTGAAAGAAGAATATAAAAAAGCGTATCAGGTTGAATATGGGGAGGTTGTTCTGAATATTACGGCACCTGGTGCGAACCCTGTTGGTAGCAAAGCACCTGAGAAATTGTATCAGGTTACTTATCGCTTTGATGATAGGCCAAAAGGTAAGTTAGGAGATGTCTGTGGCGGATTTACTCTTTGGCCTGGGCACCCATACTGTGGTATGGGGCTTTCGTGTCAAGGGAAAGGGTTGCCCGTTGATCTTCCAGGAACTTGCCAAGTATCCCAGTAATAACTTCAGGTATTTGTCGAGAGCTTTATGAAGATACTGCCGCTATAGGTTTATTAACAATAGCGGCAGTTAATCCCTGGTTTTGGGTGTTTCTGAACTCGGTGAAGCGGTAGCTCTGCTGTATCTGGAGGATGAATTATGTTAGTGTGTGACCACTGGTTTTTATGTTGATATTTTAATTTCTTGTCTCAGGGAGAGCGTTTTTGAATGGTATAAACTCAGTACTAGATAGTAAAGCCGATGGCGCTATTGATCTTCCCATTTTTAATGGTCCAATTACTAAAGTATTCAGATCAGAAAAACAGATGAAACAGGTTTATCAGTGCTATGACCGTATAGTTAAAAAATGGCCCGTACCGTATGAAGAATCGTATATAGAAACGAAATAATCATTTACGCATATTATAGAATGCGGGCCTCAGGATGGTGAGGTTGTTGTTTTGTAAAAAAGATGATGGTGGGTGATCTAATCATTCTACTGAAAGGTGAAGTTGGACGATTGGTAGATTATGCTTGAGCGCTCTCATACTCTAAAATCGACTATTAGTTGGCTAATAAAAAAGTTTGGTACGCCGTAAGCGTCCGGCAAACATCATCTAACCAAGCGTTCTCATATATTGCATCATCAGGGTTTTCAATTGGAGAATCCTATGAATACACTGACATTAACAGA
>NVXL01000263.1 GCA_002746115.1 Alteromonadaceae bacterium | reverse complement strand
CACTGACTAGTTTATATAAGTACTTTGTAGGTATACATATTTTGTAGGTATAAGCACTCTAATTAGGTAGCCGGGAGTTTCTAGCTCCCAACCCCCACACCAGCGATCAAGCGGCTCCGCAATCGGCGGTTCCCTACCCATAGCCGATTACACCACTGCCGTTGTAGGAAAGTGGCATTTGGGCTAATTGAGCAGCGCACTCTGGCTGACATATTGGGTGGATCGAGTCAGGGCGAGCTTAAGGCCCATTTGCTTTTTCCTTAACGATTGGAGATGCCTTACGATATGACATAGAATAGTGACATATTCACAGGCACCGGGTACAAAATGGTCGCAAAGGCAGATAGCAAGTATACGAATACAGGAATCATCAAAAACATTCCCTATGGCGTATCCGACTATGGTTCGATACAAGCTGAGCAGGAATACTATGTCGATAAAACACACTTTATCCCAGCCCTAGAAAAATCCCGCTACGCCGTCCTAATTCGCCCACGCCGTATGGGCAAATCCCTATGGATATCTCTGCTTGAGCGCTATTACGATATCACCGAAAAACATAGCTTTGAGCAAGCCTTCGGCAGCACATAGATAGGAGAGCACCCAAGTAAAGACCACAACACCTACCTGATACTCTCCTTTGACTTCTCCCTCGTCGACCCTACAGCGGATAAGGTTGAAAACAGCTTTAACCATACCGCTGGCAACGTCATACACCGCTTCCTTGAAAAGTACAGCGCCTACTTCCCCACCGAAACACTCAGTGAAGTAAAAACCCTAAACACTTTAAGCGATAAACTCGACACAGTTTTAAGCTATGCACGAGCCGAAAAAAATAAAATTTACGTGCTGATTGATGAATACGATAACTTTGCCAACACCATTTTAGCTAACGCTGGCACACACGCGTATCAAGACATCACCCACGGTGCGGGTTTTACCGTCATTTTTTTAATACAATAAAAGCGGGCACAGGCAAAGAAAAAGCCCCTATCGCCCGTTTATTTATCACCGGGGTGTCCCCCATCACCATGGACGATGTCACCAGTGGGTTTAACATAGGCGATAACCTGAGCCTATTACCCGCCTTTGAAGCCGTACTAGGCTTTACCGAACAGGAAGTGCTCGAACTATTGCACTACTATAAAGCCGAAAATGCCCTCGAAGGAGACGTCGATCAGCACATTGCTCTAATGCGCGAATGGTACAACCACTACCGCTTCAGCAAAAAAGGGCAAACCTCAGTTTACAATACCGACATGGTTCTGTACTACGTTAAAAATGCCTTACGTAATCATGGCGATGTAGAACCCTTGATCGACCAAAACATTAAAATAGACTACAGCAAGTTACGTCATTTACTACTGGTCAATCAAAATTACCGTCAAAGACTTAACGGTAATTTTGACCTGCTACGAGAAATTACCCAGCAAGAAGGCATTGCCAGCCAGGTGGTGCAAAGCTTCCCTCTTGAGCGTTTATCTGCACGAGAGAATTTTATTTCACTCTTGTACTATTTCGGTTTATTAACCCACTCAGAGAGTGAATTAAACAAGGGCTACTGTGACATTTTATTGGAGCCATTCTCCGCCAAGTACCCCGAGATACAGCACGCCTTTTTGATTGAATTAAAATACATCCCTGGCTCCCTTCCAGAAGCCGACTTGCCGCAGGCGACTGAGAAAGCCAAAAACGCAGCCGCTGCACAGCTAATACAGTATTCGCAGGATGCCGCCTTGCAACAGCGCAATACGGGCAAGACCTTACACCGTTTGGTATTGGTATATTACGGCTGGGAGTTGGTTTTGAGTGAAGGGGCTTAAGCCCTGTTTAGCCTAGAGCTGCAATCAGCTTTATAGTACAATGGTGAGTTATCTAAACAGCATTCCTGATCTGCGTGCCTATCCAGTTGGAGTATTTGCAACAAAACATCCACTTTAGGCGTCTTTTTATCGCCAAGAAAATACTGTAACACGCTAATAATCAACCCTTTTTACGGAGGAATTTTTGCCTTTTTCTAAAACAGTTTCACTCAGGGTGCCGACCCTCGAAGACGGCATGTCTGTGTTTCGATTGATCCAACGCTGCCCACCTCTTGATAACAATTCAAGCTATTGCAACCTACTCCAATGCGGGCATTTTTCAAATACATCAGTGGCCGCAGACCTTGACGGCAAGCTAGTCGGGTTCATATCCGGGTACATAGTGCCTGCACGCCCCGACACCCTCTTTCTTTGGCAAGCTGCCGTCGATGAAGACGCTCGCGGGCTTGGGCTTGCATCTCAGATGCTATCGCACATACTGAAGCGCCCCTCTTGCCATGACGTCCGCTATATAGAAACAACTATCACTGAGAGTAATCAGCCCTCCTGGCGGCTGTTTGAAAGTTTGGCGAAGCGTTTGAATACAGAGATTCAATCTTCACCATGGCTCGACAAACAAACACATTTTGATGGCCTGCATGACTCCGAATCATTGATTCGCATCGGCCCATTTAACCCTGATCAAACAAGAGACTTATCATGAAAATTTTTGACGAAATCGAGTCGGAAGTACAAAGCTATGCCCGCTCATTTCCGCGGGTCTTTAATCGGGCTAAGAGCGAGTTTATGTGGGATGAAGACGGCCACCAATATTTGGACTTTCTAGCTGGCGCCGGAACACTGAATTATGGCCACAACAACCCAATATTTAAAAAAGCACTCTTAAACTATATTGAGAACGACGGCATCACCCACGGCTTGGATATGCACACCAAGGCCAAAGGTGAGTTTTTAGAAGCATTTAACGAGCGCATCCTCAAACCTCGGGACATGCAATACGTTGTACAGTTTACGGGCCCCACCGGCACCAACGCAGTCGAAGCCGCAATGAAAATTGCCCGCAACGTCACCGGCCAGCAAAATATTGTGACCTTTACCAATGGCTTCCATGGCGTCAGCCTAGGCTCATTGGCCGCAACCGGAAACGCGCATCACCGCGATGCCGCCGGTGTTAGCTTAAGCGGTACCCACCGCATGCCCTACGACGGGTATTTAGGAGATAACATTGATACCACCGAGTACCTTGATAAGGTGCTTTCGGATTCCAGCAGTGGCATCAACTCACCTGCAGCGGTGATTGTAGAAACCGTTCAGGGCGAAGGCGGTATTAATGTCGCCAGTATTGAATGGCTTAAAAATCTTCAAACCGTATGCCGCAAGTACAAAATCCTATTGATCATCGATGATATTCAGGCCGGCTGTGGTCGTACCGGTGATTACTTCAGTTTTGAAGAGGCTGGAATCGAACCAGACATCATCACCCTGTCCAAATCCCTCGGTGGCTACGGCCTACCCTTTGCGGTCGTGCTAATGAAACCAGAACTGGATCAGTGGAAACCTGGCGAGCACAACGGCACCTTCCGAGGCAACAACCTCGCCTTTGTTACCGCCAAATCGGCAATTGACAACTATTGGGCAGACGATAAATTTTCTAAGGAGATTAAACGCAAAGGGCAATATGTTTCTGATCGACTGGAAGACATTGTCAGTAAGTACGGTGAGGGTAACTTTACCGCCAAAGGACGCGGAATGTTCCAAGGCATTAATTGTGTCAATGGTGAAATCGCCGGGAAAATTACCCGCGCCGCCTTCAAAAAAGGCCTCCTTATCGAAACTAGCGGCGCCGACGACCATGTGGTGAAATTTTTATGCCCCTTGGTTATTCTCGATGAAAATCTCAAAAAAGGCATCGATATCGTCGAAGAGGCTATTAAAGAGGTGTGCGCAAAAGAGAATATCCCTGAAGAAAACCTCTACTTCGAAGCCCTCTAGGGTGTCCTCTTAGGTATTTCTCAAGATATTCCTCTTAAGTACTAGCTGGGCGTGAAAGCGACACGCCCAAAAGCATTCAGAATAAACACAACTATTAAGCTTAAGTGCAACAACAAAGGTAAAACAATGATCGTACGTAATTTATCCGAAGCTAACAAAACCGATAGAAAAATTGTATCTCCCGACGGCAACTGGACGAGTACCCGCCTCCTGCTTAAAGAAGACAATATGGGCTTCTCTTTTCATATTACAACGATAAACGAAGGGGCTGATTTTCAAATGCATTATCAAAACCATTTGGAATCCGTCTACTGCATCTCTGGCGAAGGCGAAGTGGAAACATTAGCCGATGGGAAAAAATACCCGATCAAACCCGGCACGACTTACATTCTAGATAAGCATGACAAGCACGCACTTCGCGCCTTTAAAGAAATGACCATGGCCTGCGTTTTTAACCCGCCGCTTAATGGTAAAGAAGTCCACAATGCCGAAGGCGCCTATGAATTAGACGCTGAGTCTATTGCCGAGTAAATTTTCAGCCCTAGGCTATACCTCACCCAGTCAATAGTGATAATAATAAATATCTTTTCGCGATAACTCGCAAGGTTGATAAATTTTGAACGGGATAGCGTTTTCTTTTATCGGTTTCTTACTGTGTTTTACCTGTATTGGCCTAGCGTCTGCCTGGTTTAGTCGCGGTACCAAAGAAGACTATTACCTTGCCAGCGGCAGTATGCGCCCATGGTTAGTGGGATTGTCCGCAGTCGCAACGAACAACAGTGGTTACATGTTTATCGGCGTCATTGGCTACACCTACGTAACGGGTTTAGCTTCCATCTGGCTCATGATTGGATGGATCGCGGGTGACTTTTTGGCCTCGTTATACGTTCACAGCCGCTTACGCCAAGCAACCGAAGCTAGTGGTGAGATCAGCTATGCAGGCGTACTAAGCCGTTGGCACGGTCAAAATTTCTCGACACTTCAACGCCTAATCGGCGTGATCTCTCTGCTGTTTTTAGTGACCTATGCCGCCGCTCAATTAGTCGCGGGCGGTAAAGCCTTGCATGTTTTATTAGACTGGCCGCTATGGTCCGGATCAGTTGCTGGCGCCATACTCGTGAGCCTCTATTGCTTTGCGGGCGGTATCCGCGCATCCATTTGGACCGATGCCGCCCAGTCGATTGTGATGATAGTCGCGATGGGGACGCTCTTGGTGGTGGCCGTAATGAACCTTGGCGGTGCATCAAACGCTATCGAGCAAATGCATGCCGTTGAAGGCTTCATGGATTGGTTACCAAAAGATCTGGCATTCCCCGGCTTGCTAGGCGGTGGGCTATTTGTACTAAGTTGGCTGTTTGCCGGTTTCTCTGTGATTGGGCAACCCCATATTATGGTGCGTTTTATGACGCTAGATAGCACAGGGAATATGCGTCAAGCGAAGCTTTGGTACTACTTTTGGTTCATCATGTTTTACCTAATGGCGACAGGGGTAGGCATGCTTTCTCGCATTTATTTGTCGGATTCCGGCACCTTTGATGCGGAGCTGGCATTACCGCTTATGGCTCAGCAGCTCCTTCCTTCGGTTCTGGTCGGGTTGATTCTTGCTGGTATATTTGCGGCGGCGATGTCAACTGCGGACTCATTGGTACTTAGCTGTTCTGCAGCGGTGACTCACGATATTCTGCCAGATAAAGTTGAACGTACGTGGCTATTAAAACTGACAACAGTATTGATTACCGGGCTTGCGCTATTAATAGCGCTATCGAATAACCAAAGTGTATTCAGCATGGTTATTATGGCTTGGTCCGGATTAGCCAGTGCCTTTGCGCCTTTGCTGATCTTTTTATGTCTCGGTAAACGACCATCGCAAATCAACAGTATTATCGCGGTATTAACGGGATTTACTGTTGCTCTGCTGTGGCGATTTTTGGGGCTGCAAGAAGTGATTTACGAGGGCTTGCCCGGTATAATCGCAGGCTTAAGTGTATTGTCTGTGCCGCAATTTGTTCGGGCCCGCGTCAGCCGCTAACGTGCCGCCTAAGGGAAGATGCCTGCATCTTCCCTTAATTCCGTCTAGCCATTCAGCTCAGTTATTCAGCTCAGTTATTCAGTATTAACCATTCAGCAATAGATGAACCCAAATACTCGCGGCATAACCGATAGCGATTACTGGCGTCCATTTAAGATGACTAAAGAAGGTATATTGGCCTCGCGCCTGCCCCATAAGAGCAACACCTGCCGCCGAGCCAATCGACAATAAACTTCCCCCGACACCAGCCGTCAGAGTTACCAGAAGCCACTGTGTATGAGACATCTCCGGGTTCATGGTTAATACCGCAAACATCACCGGTATATTATCAACAATCGCGGATATAACACCCACCAAAATATTGGCTGTTGTAGGGCCTAGGTCTACATAAATAAAATTGGATATTAAACCTAAATAGCCCATAAAACCCAAACCACCCACTGCAAGAATAACCCCGTAAAAGAAAAATAGCGTATCCCATTCCGCGTGTGCGATTTTAGAAAACACATCAAAATCTCCAGGATTATCAACCGAACCAGGTGGGTTTTCAGTATCGTGATTCCAAACCTTATGCATTCGGCGCAAATGATACCCATAGAATTTTAAGTAGGCTAAGCCCGTCATCATGCCAAAAACCGGTGGGATATGCAGGAAGTTATGGAAGCAAACGGCCGTAACAATTGTCAGCAGAAACAAGCCTACTATCACTAGTCCACCGTATTTCAGTGCACTTTTATGCGCGCCGACCGCAGGTGGTTTTCCTGCTGGTAAAGCGAACTGCATAATCAATGCGGGTAGAATAAAGTTAACCACTGAAGGAAAAAATAAGGCAAAGAACTCTCTGAACTCAATCACACCTTTTTGCCAAACCATCAAAGTGGTGATATCCCCAAACGGGCTAAACGCACCGCCTGCATTGGCCGCCACCACGATATTAACGCAGGCGACTGCAACGAATTTAGGTTTGTTTGCTCCAACGGCCAGAACGACTGCACACATAATTAAGGCGGTTGTTAAATTATCCGCTATCGGCGAAATAACAAAGGCCAAAATACCCGTCAACCAAAATAAAGTCCGGTAGCTATACCCTTTCTCCACCAAGAAATCACGCAAGGCATCGAATACACCGCGTTCAAGCATGGCATTGATATAAGTCATTGCGACGAGTAAAAAGAAGAATAATTCTGAGTATTCCAGAAAATTATGTCTGATGGCGATTTCGACGTCGTGCGGCTTGCCGTTGGCGACGTAAACAATTGCGATCAACACCCAAATTAACCCTGCCGCCAATAAGACCGGCTTGGACTTTCGTAAATGCAATTTTTCTTCAAGTATGACCAGTACGTAGGCTACGAAAAAAATTCCTATTGCTACAAAACCAACCCAGTGTTGCGTTAGGTTTAAGCGCTCCCCGTGGAGCTCTGACGCTTGCGAACACAGGGGCATCAATACCCCAGCAATTAGGGTAAACAACCACTTCAT
>NVXL01000262.1 GCA_002746115.1 Alteromonadaceae bacterium | reverse complement strand
CACAATACTGCATAAATCAATAGGCCTTTTCTGTAATGTTAGTGATTGATTTTTTAATTTTGAAAAATCCAAAATATCATTCACTAAACTCCCTAAACGCTTACCACTGCTGACAATCATCTCAAGGTTATACTTAACATTATCAGGCACGTCACCTGCGGCACCATCAACCAGAGATTCGGCAAGGCCTATCATGCCATGCAAAGGTGTGCGCAACTCATGCGAGGTATTCGCTAAGAATTCATCCTTAAGTTTATCCACCTGCCTCAAGCGCTGCGTTAACAGCCGCTCTTGTTCCGCTTTCTCGCGGGCTTGCTCGGTACGCTCTATTTGATACGCTACTTTTTGCCGCTGGGTATAAATAAACCAAGCAATAAGCACCAATAGCAAAATAAAATACATAAAGTAGGCCCAAACACTAGCCCACCAAGGTGCGAGTATTTTAATCTCGATCTCCGTACCTACCTCATTCCAAACGCCTTCATTATTAGAGCCTTTAACCTGAAACACATACTTACCAGGATCTAAGTTGGTGTAAGTCGCCATCCGGCGGTTACCGACATAATTCCAATCTCGATCAAAGCCTTTAAGACGATACGCATACTGGTTTTTCTCCGGCATACGATAATTTAAAGCGGTAAATTCAAACGAAAAAACGGACTGTTTATAGTTCAAAGCCAAAGCACTAACCTGATCAATACTCCGGTTTAAAGGCGAGCCCTCGGCGCCAGGAACAACCGACTTATTAAGAACAAGGAAGTCCGTGATGACAATCGGCGGTGCATGCGTATTATCAACAATATCATCAGAGTGAAACACCGTAAGCCCCTCAGTGCTACCAAAAACTACTTGCCCACGAGAGGTCAAAGCGTATGCCGAGCGATTATGTAAGTTGCCAGCCAAACCACTTTTTTGACTATAGTTTTGAAACGTCTCGGTCTCTTGATTAAAACGAGAAACGCCATTGGCCGTGGCAAACCACATCACCCCCTTGTGATCCTCAACAATACCTGTCACAACGTTATCAGCTAGGCCATGCTTCACTTGATAAGTACGAAATTCACCGCCCTCTGGGTTAAAGCGGCTCACGCCACTCCCCAAAGTGCCTAACCATAAAAAACCATCGCGGTCTTCTTTGATTACTCGTACGCCGCTGTTCGCAAGGCTATGCATACTGCTCTCCCCACGAGGGTAATATTTAAAGCTTTGCTGCCCTCGGTTAAGTTGATACAGACCGTTGCCGGAACCAATCCAAAAACGCTTAGCGCTATCCTCATAAATAGCATAAACATCGCCGGTAATCACATCGTCACCGGTATTTTGAAAACGCTGGAATTGCTGCGATTGAGCATCAAAGCGATAGAGCCCACCGTAACCAGTTCCGACCCACAGCGCTCCAGCACTATCGTGCATTAAGGACCAAATAGCGCCATTGTTAAGCTTGCCCTCCCGCTCTTCATCATGAAGATAGCGCTGGGTAATACCCGTTTGCGTATCGATACGAAATAAACCCTGATACCAAGTACCCGCCCAGACAACACCCTCGCGCCCTTCAGTCAACGACAATACCGGCGAGTCACCAATTTCAACCTCGTCTTGATTCGCTTGAATAAAAGGCTCAACAAGTCCCGCATCCGAAGCATTCAAATCAATTACATTTAACCCCTTTTCCGTGCCAACCCAAAGCTTTCCACGGTAATCCTCCGCTACCGACAGTATCGAGCTATCCAATAAACTGTTATCGCCAAAATTACCAGCACGGTGCCGAAAGCGCCTAAAAGCACTGGCATCCCAATCCACTCGCCCAACCCCACCCGGGAAGTACCCTAGCCAAATACCGCCTTGGCGATCCCGATAAAGCGAACGAACCTTATCTCCAGCCAAACTACCGGCATCATCAACATGATGTTTATAATGCAGAAATTTTTGCTTCTCCTGGTCGAAGATATCCAAGCCGCCGCTATCACTCGCAACCCATAGATTGCCAGTGATATCACCAGTCAACACTTGCACAAAATCTTGAGCCCGGCTGTTATCGTCCTTCGCATCACTCATGTAACGTACAAACCGGTCTGAATTGCGCTCAAAGCGATTCAAGCCAGCATAAGTCCCTACCCAAAGCTGCCCGTGAACATCCTCATAGACCGCGGATGTATTGGAGCTGCTCAAACTGTGCTCATTACCCGGTTCAGAAAAGTAATAACTGAAATTATCGCTGCCCGGTTCGCGCCGCATCAGGCCATTTTCACTCGCCACCCACAGCACACCATGATGATCTTCGAATAAAGCATTAATACGATTTTCCGGGGCAATGTGCGCATGCTCCACAAATCGCGTTGCTGACTGTTTTGTTACTTCCCGCAAATGACGTTCAAACTGCACACCATCTGCCAATAAGCGATTCAAGCCTCCCCATGTAGCCACCCATAAGTGGCCGAATTGATCTTCCAATAAATCACTAATATTGTCACTGCTAAGACTGCTAAGATCACTAGGGCTGTGTCGATAATGAATAAATGTTTCACTAACCGGATCATAGCGATTAAGCCCGCTTTGAGTGCCGACCCAAAGCTGACCGTAGCTATCCATTAGAAGCGCTTTGACATAACTGCTGCTTAGGCTGCCGGGGTCACCCCCATCATGACGGTAAATTTTAAGCTGATAGGCATCGTAACGCGCCAAACCGTTCTCACCACCAAACCACATAAACCCTTGCCTGTCCTGCACAATAGCGTAAACCGCGCCAATAGATTTTAACGACTCATTAGCTAAAGATTTAAATCGCAAGTAATCGCTAGCATTTGCTTCGTGAGGTAAATGCCGTACTGAATGAACTGGTGAATGAGCTACTGAAGAATTTGAACTAGCTTTTGAACTAGATATAGTTGACTGGGCACTGACTGAATTTTGTACGCACAGGAGCAAAGCAAACAGAAACCACGTGAGCCTAGCACAAAGCACCGCCAAGACCACCTGAAACCGCTGCACCAAAGGTAAAGCTTTAAAGATACCAAGGTATTTTTTATACATGCATGCCGCACAAGTCATGATGGCTGAGTATTGGAATTATAGGTGAATCTACTCAGTGGTGCAGCAAGCTTTGGTATAGATTACAATCAATATTGGGCTGATTGACATCTACAAGGAATTTAGTTAGTTTCGCGCCCCTTTTTGAACAACTCTAAAATTCTAAAACGCTAAACAGGTGACCTTTGATGAGTGTTAACAATATCGCGGTGATGATACCGACACAAACACGAGGCAGCCTCATATGAGCGCCTGGGCAAAACAAGTCGCCGTCGTCGGCGATGGTATCGTGACGGAGTTTCTCACCCTCATCGGCTGGAACCCTGCCAAAAAGGAGCAAAGAATCTCCTGCATCCTCGCTCAAAAGCATGGCGGCGAAGATAACCACACCCTCGATTACCTCTACTCTTACCACTCGCAGCTTGAAAACCAGACGATTAACCACTTGCTAGTTGCCGTCGAGTACAATACCGCCGCCTACCCGGCCAACCCGAACACAAAGTTCAAAGATTATTTTTACGGTCTTGCCAAAAGCATCGAATGCTTTAAACGCGCCAGCATACGTAAAACCGCTGCGCAAGAGCTCGACGCGGTCGAAAATACACGCGACATTGGCGTCTTAATGTGGCTCTGCGACGACACCGACTGCAATCAAGATATCGTTAAAAAGGTCGCCACCGTGCGAGTAACGGATGAATTCCCCTACGAGACGATTTACATTTGCGACAACCATCGCGCCAGTTTTATTTACGACTCGATGAAAACATTAGAGGCAAAATTCCCCGGCGCTAACGTGGAGTTTTTCTACCCTAACACAGGGCGTAATTTCAACCCAAGTAGCCGTAAATCTTCAGGGAAAATACTGCCCGTTGAGTTTATTAATTCAAGCGTGCAGATATTTAAAATCACCGATGAAAATGGCGACAAAATTTTTGCTATTTCAGTGATCGAACCGTTTAACATCGATCATTTAAAACGCTTACTTGGTCTCGCACAAGAGATTACCTCGGACTTTGCTAGCAGTACTTATATCGCCTTCCCAGACTTTGATACCAGCAAACATCAATCCTTAGTCGATGATGCCAAAGCTGACTTTTCCAATCAATCGTTTAGTAAATCCGTAACAGTAATATCATTTAGAGACGACAGCGGGAGCGCAGGTGATGAGTAAAGGCCCTAACGATATCGACCAAATGTTACCTTCCGGTGAAATGCTGCGCAGCTTTATGGAGCAAACTCAGGTCACTAAGCGTGACTTGAAAAACACCCTGCGCTCACGCGGCATATTCACTTACCAAGGTGAAAAGCGCGACAGTATTCCCCTATTAATATCCACTATTTTAAGCCCACGCGAATTTGACGAGCTGCGAGCCGCGCAGATTGTAAAAATACCTACGCCAAAAATTGACATGCAGTCAATGCCTTGGGATTCAGACTCCAACTTAGCCGACAGCATCCCCAAGGATTTTGACTTAAAAAAAGTCCTTGATCTTGAATTTTCCAACTTAAAAATCAACGGCACCCCAACATTGACTCCCGTCGATGGCGACCCAGACAAACTAAAACTCGACTTTAATGTCGAACGTGAAGACAGCTCAAAAAGCTGGGCTAACTCTAAAGAAGTCTTCCCTACCAGTATTGAAGTCAGCCGCAACAAAGAAGATGGCGAAGTCAAACTCGTTGTTACCCACACCGCCAACGAAGCCAAAGACTTAGCCGAGATAGCCAGCACTAATATAGTCGAGCACTTTAAGAAAATCGGCCACGTAAAAGAAGATAATACGCCAGAATTTATCGCATTTAACCGCTTCAGCCACGGTAAGCGCATTGCTTATTTGCTCGCACTTTCTCTCAATACGCCATCGGAACTATTAGCCTTTGACGACGTGGTAGAGCTTGAATTTACCCCCGACAAAAGCCAAGACCTACCAAGCGAAATGGCATGGATGGAGACCGGTCTTGAGAGCTTACACCTAAGCGGTCATAGTTTGCACAATTCGCAATTTATTGCACAAGACAAGTTCCACCCATTTGTTAACATTTATCGCTTGGATGCCACATTTAATTTCGCCATTCGTGAAGTGACCGGCCAATGCTTAGTCTCCTTCCACTTCCCCGCCTACACCAAGTCACGGGACGACGAAGCCGAGTTGGCGATTAACATCAAAAAAATCACCTACGACGAGCCCCCAAAAGGCATGACCAAAACCGTCACAAAAGAAGAGATGCTCAAGGATTTAGATATTCAAAAATCTAAGCAATTTAAACTGTATTCTGATGTCGCGGCGATTGAGAAGCCTGAAGAAACCGAAGAGGACTAAACCCAGCCAGCAAGCCCTCGACCTGAGGGCTTAGCAGTATAAAGTGGCGTATATAAACTTGCGCCATTAAATACCAGAAAACAACCCAGAAAAACCTAGAATATTAAAAATCCAACGAATCGCTTTAAATGAAATTTGGCTTTTAACATCTAAACCCCAGCACCGTCAAACCAAGCATGCTCAAGCTTTGTACTATCCACACCATCCAAGCACCCTGCATTTACACGCCGGATTTTTGGGTTAGACCGTGGCCGGTGATGTGTATAAATACCGCAATGCGAGCAAAAGTAATGCTCCGCCACCTCGGTACCAAATTGATATTTTGATAACACCCCCGCGCCTTTTATTAGCTTAAAGCTCCCCTCCTCACCCGCTAACATTATGGCCGAGCGGCGCTCACACATACTACAATTACACCTAACTGCGCTCGCGACATTGGTTAACACTGTAAACTGCACCGCGCCACAATGGCAACTACCTGAATACTCTTGATTCATACCGCCTCCTTCCTATCGATGTAAGTGTCGTCAATATAAGCCCTGCTGCCTTGTGAGCAGAGCAAAGGCAATACAACCCAAACCGTAGTTTGCTATGATAAGTAACCCACCTTAAGATATCGATAGGGTTCCACCAAAATCCGGATACAGGTAAGCGCTATGTTACACAAAACATCGGCCAAAGAAACAAAGCCATCTAAAACCGCACCCCGAAAGAAAAAGCCCTGCAAATTCTGCCAGCGTACCCGCTGGGCACTCACTCTTACTATATTGGCGATTATGGGCGCTGTTATTCTCATGAGCCAAAGCGCCAACTACCTATAAACCCAACACACGAGAAATGGCAAACAAAGTCGCCCGACAGCTCTGACCAAGATTCGAATATTCACATCCGGGATAATCCATTAAGTCATCCGACGCCGATAAATTGAGCACAAACGACGCCAATAGCCCGTAGCCGCTATTGCTCAATTCAAAATATCGACTGATAATACGCAGCTATGAAAATCCCAAGAAATATCCCCTGCCCCTGTGGTAGCAATATAAAATACAAGCGTTGCTGCGCACTCGCCGATACGCCTGATGAAGACTTCCTAAGCGATCAACTCATCAGCGACGACCTAGACCCAAACGAGGCCATGCTCGAAGGTATTCGTGAACAGGCCGAAGAACTCGGCAGTGAGTCGCTCGACTCACTCTCAGAGCTAATGGATACCATCACCCCGCAACAACAGAAACAAGATGCTGTCGATGACTTTCTAGGGCTAAGCTCTGAGCAAATGCACGACTTCCTTCACTCCCCCTTCGAACGCCCCAAACTCATCCGCTTTGCTGATGACTGGCAGCCTAAATGCAAATTCATGCACCTATATGACGCTTTGGTTGAGTTTATCGGTGATGAAGGCGTCAAAGCCACCGCTCGAGGCCGACTCCCCTTTAAGTGGACAAAAGAACTCTATGACAACTACGACGATGGCACCCTAGAACTTAAAACCGGCAAGATCCGATCTGAGATGGAATTTGACGCGCTACATACCGTACGCATTACAGCGGAGCAGGCTGGGCTCATAGAACTGAAAAAAGGCCGTTTTAGGCTGACCGATATCGGCACAGAATTACAAGCACCCGAGCGACGCGCCGAGCTCGTGCGGATTTTGTTTGAAGCTTATACTCAAGAGTTTAACTGGGCCTACCGTGACCAAGCAGATGAACTGGAAATCATCCAGCGCTCATTTTCCTTCACTTTGTACATGCTCAGTATTTTTGGTGAACAAACACGCCACGTAGACTATTACCGCCACCGTTTTTTACAAGCCTTTCCGGCATCGGTAGAAGAGGTGAAAGATTATGACGAGTTACGCAATGAAGATGTCGTTATGAGCTTATACAACCTTCGTAGCATTGAGCGTTTTGCGCTTTTCTTCGGACTAATCACCCTAGAATACCCGGATAAAATTAAAGACCGACTCGATTACTCCATCAAAAAAACAGACCAGCTCGACAAGTTGGTGAAATTTTATTGCTAAGCGCTAGCAACTAAGGTAAGAGCAGCACACTCGAAACAGTATAAGAGCGCTTAACATTACCTTTGACAAATTGAACCTGCGCTGGATGGCACTCAACCCGAATCCATTGACAACATCTTCAGTTGTTTTTTAATATCGCAGCAGAAACTGGCGACCATCAGATTTTTTAGTGCCAACATTAAAGGAAAATTAATCGTGACAA
>NVXL01000261.1 GCA_002746115.1 Alteromonadaceae bacterium | reverse complement strand
TGACAGTGCTTATGAAAACTGCCTGACGCCCGTGCCTTGGAATAAAAAAGATAACGCGCCACTAGCCAGCCCTTGGGGCATTCGCTTAGGTTTTTGTCGGGTTAAATCGCTTAACCACGTTAAAGCCAAAAATATTGCCACGCTAAGACAGCAGCAGCCTTTTACGCATATCAATGAGCTGAGCACCCGCGCACAGCTTAGCAAGGCTGACATTAAAGCCCTGGCTGCCGCTGATGCTTTATACGAGCTTGCAGGCCACCGCTATCAGGCGCATTGGCAAGCCGCTGCCATTGCATCTGAGCTGCCGTTATTTAGCGCTGCTCACGCTCAAATACAAACTAAAACACCTATTCATGAACAGGCTCCTAGCCATAAACAGAGATCAAATCATGAACAGATACCAACAGAAGATAAGCTCTGCACCTCAGCGCCGACCTTACAGAACGACATCTTTGCTGACTACCAAAGTACCGGCCACTCGCTACGTCCGCACCTGATGGCATTACTACGCCAACAAGCGCCGTTTTCACGCTGTAAAACCTGTCGAGAATTAACTGAAATTAGCAATGGCCGGTTCGTGCAAGTTGCGGGGCTTGTCACCGGCCGGCAACGGCCAGGAACAGCCAAGGGCACGGTGTTTGTCACACTTGAGGATGAGAGCGGTAATATTAATGTGGTCGTATGGCCGCAGACGCAAGATTTATATCGGCAAGCCTTGCTGCAAAGTAAGCTGCTATTGGTTAAGGGGCGGCTGGAGACGAAAGACTCGGTCACGCATATCATCGCCGGGCAATTACATGATTACTCCGAGCGCATACAGGCTCTGCAGTTAAAATCCCGTGATTTTCATTAACCACAGTCATTAACCACGATTATGAACTACAGGCATTAGCTGCGCCATGTTGGCCAAGGAATGCAATAAACCAGCGCTAACAACAAGCCGCTAAGCAGACCGTATAAGTGTGCGTCAACCACTACAGCAGCATCGATATAGCCTTGTAAATGATCTACATCAAAGCCCGGAAGCTGCTCCCAAGCCACCTTGCCAATCAGCAGAACAACCGCCACCCCATGCAAGCGCTCGCCCCGCTTCGCACTGAGCGATAAACCCAATACCAGCAAACCGTGTAATACGCCAGAAAAGCCCACGTACCACTCAGTTAAAGGGGAAAACCAATACAAAGCCAAAGAAATAAACACCGCAACCCCCCCGCCAGCCAAGCACCACTGACGCCCACTCAGCTGAGAACCTACCAATATCGCGCCTAAAAACAGCCCGGCGCTATTCATCAAGGCATGCGTAAGGTTGCTATGCACCGCATGAGCCGAGAGCACGCGCCATAGCTGCATGCCCTCCAATTCAGGGCGAGAATAGCGCAGCAGCAGGGTAAATGGCTCACCTACGGCACTTAAAACCAGCATCACCAGCAAAAATGCGAGCCCCCCCCATAGGGCTGGTGCGTATTTATTTATGCTTTGCAGCGTATCTTTCACAGATGAAATCCTGAACATGAACTATTATTGGCATAGTCTATACTAAACTATTATAAATGCAGCCTCGGCAACGCTCGCCTAGACAAACACCTAGGCATACGCCTTTAATTTGCTGGTGCACTGATTAACGTATTTTGACCATTTAATGCAGCGGGTAAACATCATTGAATACACAATGGGTTAACTTTGAAATCGCAGGCGAAGATTATTGCCTGACGGTAGATGACATTCAAGAAATACTCAACTACGAAACGCCAACTCCGGTTCCGGGCTCATCGCCTGAAGTCACGGGAATACTGAATGTTCGGGGTGAGGTCGTGACCGTACTCTCCGGACGGCGCTTGCTCGACTTGAAAGAGAAAGAGCCCGAGACCGCATGGCGAATTATTACCATGCAAAGCCACGGCGTTTATTATGGTTTGATCGTTGACGGGGTTAATGAGATGATAGAAATCAATCTCGATAAGCTCGAAACCGCGCCGAGTACAGGTGCCGTATCAACAAGTGAATTAATCCTTGGCACCTACCACCATAAAGACCGGCTAATCATTGCACTCGATTTAAGCCGCTACGTCGAGTTCGCCTAAGGCTCAAGAGCCTCGGTTAATGCAATACAATTGCTGTCTGCGCTTGGGTGATAAATAACTCACATGCACCCCCAGTGGGTAGTCGAGCGCGGGAGTAAAAACGCCATGCAGAGTAAAACGTTTCTTAACTTCGACCCCACCCGCGTGCACTCGCCCTGCTTTGTAATTGACGAACAAGCTATGGAGGCGAATTTAAAGCGCTTGGACGAGGTACAGCAACGCTCCGGCGCAAAAGTCCTGATTGCCTTAAAGGCCTTCTCGATGTTTGCCCTTGCGCCCTTAATTTGTCGCTATTTATCCGGCGCTTGCGCCAGTGGTGTACATGAGGCACGCCTAGCCCGCGAAGAATTTTGCCAGCTTCCCCATAACGAAGTACACACCTTTTGTGCCGCGTATAATATAGAGGATTTTAACGAGGTTCTGATGTACTCGGATTTCGTGGTATTTAATTCTCTTAGCCAATGGCAACGTTTTCAAGCACCGATCGCAAAAGCTGCATCCCACGGTTTAAAAGCCAAATTCGGCTTACGCGTCAACCCTCTGTATTCCGAAAGCACCACCATACTTTATGACCCCTGCGCGCCCTGCTCACGTTTAGGCATCCCCTATACACAATTACAAAAAGCGGATCTGAGCGGCGTCTGCGGCTTACATTTTCACATTTTATCCGAGCAAGGCTTTGAGCCACTGTCGCACACTCTAGATATCATCGAGAAGCAGCTCGGCGAGCAGCTGCATCAAATGGAATGGTTAAACTTGGGCGGCGGCCACCATATTAACGACAAAGACTACGATGTCGACGGCTTAGTCGAGCGTATCAAGGCCATTCAAGAGCGCTACCAATTACAGGTCTACCTTGAGCCCGGTGAGGCCATTGCGGTGAATGCCGGTGTATTAGTCGCGCAGGTCTTGGATATTACCCACAATACGATGCCATTAGCTGTGCTTGATATTTCTGCCACCTGTCACATGCCGGATACTTTAGGCATGCACCATCGCGCCCAAATTTTTGGCGCCGACGATGCCACGAAAAAAGCCCACACCTACCGCCTCGGTGGGCAAACTTGCTTAGCAGGTGATGTAATGGGAGATTACAGTTTTGACCAAGCATTAGATATCGGCCAACGGCTTATTTTTGATAATATGGCGCACTACACCATGGTAAAAACAACTACATTCAACGGTATTAATTTGCCGAGCATTGCTATTTGGAACTCCGAAAGCGATGATTTAAAAAACGTTCGCGAGTTCAGTTACTTTGATTTCAAACAACGCCTCTCTTAAGATGTCTTTTTATATCTAAAGTATATTTAAAGTATAATGATTATGGTTTTACATTAAACTCCGATAAAAACGCCACTTATTGTGATTTTATAAAAAAAGAGTAACCAAGATGGCAAAACAGTTTATACCCTCACTTCACGCTTTTCGCGGCTTCGCTATCATCAACATTGTCGCAATCCATGCCATTGAGTTCTTTTTCTATTTTGCAGGTACAAGTGAAATCACAGAAAAGCCCGATTTAACGCCTTTCTCGTGGGCTGAAAGCATACTGTTTCACGATTCTACGCTCTACTTCACCTTTATTTCCGCCATTTTGTTTTCTATGATTCTGGCCGAACGAGGTTACTCCAGCTTTTTTAGATCCAAACTAACAAACGTGGTGCTACCCTATCTCATTTTTACCAGCCTTATAACGTGGCGAAGTTGGGGACTCACGCCTGCGATATTTGATGGTAGCGTACTGGAGTTCTTGGCTCAGGTTGGCAAAAACCTAATCACCGGCGGCGCCATATTCTCTTATTGGTACATCCCTGTTCTGTTAGTGCTTTACCTTGCAACACCCATTTTCGCAAAGCTATTAAGCATGGAGAAAGCCAAATGGCTGGCGGTGCCGATAATACTTGCGCCACTGGTTTGCTCCCGAGCATGGCCGGATATTACCTGGACAAACTTTGCCTATTTTTTAGGTGCTTACATGCTGGGCATGGTGGTAGGCTCAAACTATCGACAAACAATCGAGCTGATAGAACGTTATCTCTATTTGTTTATTCTGACGGCAGTCGCCTCAACCGCTGTATTGGCCGGCTTGTTTTATCTTGACAAGCCCAAGTGGGGAATGATTGCTTTTGATGAATCCGCTTGGTATGTGCAAAAAATCGCAATTGCAGGTTTGGTTATCTTGCTGTTTGAGCGCACCATGACCTGCGTACCCAAATGGCTCGATATTCTGGGCAATTACGCATTTACTATTTACTTTCTGCATACCTACCTGCTATTTGAAATGTATAGCATCACGGTCAAAATCATAGCGCCGCCAACTAGCCTCCCCATTATTTTGGCGCTTGCCATATTGAACGTCGTGCTAGTAATAACGTTCAGCGTAGTTATCACCTACGTCTGTAAATTACTCTTGGGGAAATACTCGCGACGCATCGTGGGCTCGTAATAAATAGAGGGCGAAAGATGGCTTTGGTACTAACATGGATAAAATTACCCTGACATATAAAAACACATCACCTAGCCTTCTCCCCGGGTACTACAGCCTTAACTAAATTGATACTATTCAGGTATCATAGCTTCGCGAGCGCCCCCTAACCCAGAGCAACGCCGCATTACTTTCACCCCAGTTATCGTTAACCATACCAGCTACCCTAAATATGCAAAATCACAGTGATATTAGTACGCGTGTAGAGCAACTACTCAACAAAATGACCCTTGAGGAGAAGTTGGGGCAGCTCATGCAGCTGGCTGCCAACGACCCCAAGAGCCTAGAACTGTTAGAGACATATCATGTGGGAAGTTATTTGCATGTATCCCCAAAGGTCGCAGAACACCTACAGTTACGCGCAGCTAAAACACGCCTCGGCATCCCGTTAATTTTCGGTTCCGATGCCATTCACGGTCACTGCTTTGAAAATAACACCGTGGTTTTTCCTACCCAGCTGGCTATGGCCTGCACTTGGAATAAAAACCTTGTTCGAAAAATGGGTGAAATTACCGCCTATGAAATGCGCCAATGCTTGCTACATTGGGCGTTTTCCCCCGTACTGTGTGTAGCGCGAGACCCTCGCTGGGGGCGTTGTGGTGAGACCTTTGGTGAAGACGCATGGCTTTGTGGTGAGTTAGCGGCAGAATTAATGCTAGGGCTTCAAGGGGATGGCTCACAAGAATACGTCGAGCCCAATCACGTCTTAGCCTGCGCCAAACACTTTGTCGCCTACGGTGAGGCAATAGGCGCCCGTGATGCCTATGAGGCAGGCGTCACCAAACGTCGACTACTCGAAACATTTTTACCCCCATTTGAAAAACTCATAAAGACTCACAAACTTGCATCATTAATGGTCGCCTATCAGGCCATTGATGGCGTTGCATGCTCCGCCTCGTCTTGGTTATTAAACGATATTTGTCGAGATGAGTGGGGATTTGAGGGAATTGTACTAACCGACTGGAATAACATTGGCGCTTTGCACACCATTCAAAACCGTGCCTCGAGTTATAAAGAAGCAAGTAAAATAGGCTTTGAATCCGGCAATGACGTTTTTATGGCGACCCCTGAAGCCTTCGAAAAAACACTCGAATTAGTGACTGAAGGCGCTCTTGACGAGGGAATTATTCATCGCTCGGCCTATCGGGTGCTTTATAGAAAGTTTGCTCTGGGCTTGTTCGATCAAGAAGCTAAATTAACGGAGGGCTGGCAAGACAAACTAGGCGCTCCGGATAGCTGGCATTATTCACTACAGGCTTCTAGGCAGTCCTTAGTACTGCTAAAAAACACCGCCGATTTACTCCCCCTAGATAAGTGCGCGACCAACAATATTCTCTTAGTCGGGCCAAACGCTGATGACGTTTTTGCTCAATTGGGCGACTGGTCTTTTGGTTCAAAACAAGCATTACATACTAAAGACACCTTGCATAAGGCGGATACCGTCAACCTAAAAACAGCGCTCAGCCTTCACTGTGAAGCGCAGGCATTAGGGTTTCGCTATATCAAAGGTGCTGACTGTATTGATAGCAATTTTGACGAGATAGCGTTAGCACGTGAAGCAGCTAAATCTTCCGATTTAATTATTGCCTGTGTTGGAGATACTTTAGACCAGCATGGCGAGTTTCATGATCGTTCGGATCTGACTTTAAGCGGAAAACAACAAGCTTTATTAGAGGCTATGAAAGCAAGCGGTAAAACACTTATTGTCGTGCTGCTATGTTCAAAACCACACGCGATACCTTGGGTAAAAGATAATGCAGACGCCGTAATTTGTGCATTTAACCCAGGCCCAAAAGGCGGACAGGCGATTAAAGAGCTGGTTTTTGGTGAAATTTCACCGGAAGGCCGTTTACCGATATCCTTCCCCTACTCAACCGGCCAGCTACCGGTTTATTACAATAAATACAAAGGCTGGCATGCCTTCCATTCCCCCCAAACAGAAGGGCAAGAGCGCTATATTGATGCGCCAGAAGCCCCTCTCTTTGCATTTGGTGAAGGGCTTAGTTACACCACTATTGAGTACAGTGAGCTTAAATTAAAAAATGCCGCATTGCCGCATGGTCAAGATCTTGAATTTACTGTGGATATTAAAAACACCGGCCTTCGCGCTGGCGTAGAGGTGGTTCAAGTTTACCTGCATGATGTATACAGCAGCGTAACAACGCCGGAGAAAAACCTGAAGGCCTTTGAGCGTGTTGAACTGGACGCGAGCGAGTCAAAAACAATCCTCTTCACCCTGCCCTTCGATTGTTTATCCTTGGTTAACGAAGCGCTTGAGCGCGTGGTGGAGCCTGGTGAATTTGAGCTTATGGTGGGGGCTTCTTCTAAAGATGAAGATCTGTTGAAGGTATCTTTTGAGGTGAGTTGAGAGCTGCCATTTTAGATAAATATTCCAATGGGAAATAATCATGGTTTTTGCTAAATTTTCGTCTTAGCCCCTACCCTTTATATTAAATCCCACTCAAGTATCAGCACTGACAATTCAGACCTAAAGGTGTCAGGTACACAGAATTATTTACGGGTTCTATTTACTGGGTTCCAGCTATTTTTGTTTTTAGTAATTCAACCACAGCTTCAATCGATTTTTCTTTTCCATCAATAGCCTGAGGCATTAAGACATCTGCCGTCCAAGCGAGAATATCAGAAACTTGACTTGTAAACTCTCCTAAAGCCAAGTATTCACTCCGGTCTTGCGCTCCCATCTCATAGCATTCCAAACCTTTCATACCCTCTTGCAACTCTTGATGCTCGGCCTTCCAATATTTCACATATTTTAAGCGCCCTGTGGCACGCTTGATATCACCCAAATCATCAACGATTACAGGGACGATCTGTTTAAACAGTTCGTCACGACGCCCTAATCCACGCCGATACATATACATTAGCTCTTGCATACAATAAATAGATTCTAGGTATTTTTTACTTAACACCACCAACACAAACTTACCGCGAGCAATCTCCTCCATAAAACTGGAGATTCTATCCAAGAGTTAGTCTTGGTTCGAAAAAAATTCACAGCCTCAGTAGTCGATAAGGTTGATGTTTTATTGCAAGAAGACGCTTA
>NVXL01000047.1 GCA_002746115.1 Alteromonadaceae bacterium | reverse complement strand
GGTATAGTTAATAAAGCCTGAGCCTGTACCACTTGAAGAACTGGAACTGCTTGAAGAGCTTGAGCTACTTGAAGAGCTTGAGCTACTTGAAGAGCTTGAACTACTTGATGAGCTTGAGCTACTTGATGAGCTTGAGCTACTTGAAGAGCTTGAACTACTTGATGAGCTTGAACTACTTGAAGAGCTTGAACTACTTGATGAGCTTGAACTACTTGATGAGCTTGAGCTACTTGATGAACTGCTCGAAGAGCTAGAGGACGTTGAACCACCCCCACACACAGCGCCAGTCACTGTTGGAATCTGCGCAGTGGCGGAGCCTTTGTTACCTTGAACGCCAAATTCTATCGATTGACCAACATTAATATTACCGTTCCATCCCAAACTGGCAGCGCTGTAGGGGTTAGCGCCCGTCACAGTCGCATTCCAGCTAGAAGTCACTACTGAGCCATCTGTATAAGCCCAGCCTACCGACCAACCGTTTATCGGCTGGGTATCGGTGTTTGTAATTCGAATACTGCCCTGAAAGCCAGTATTCCATTCATTTGCGATAATATATTCGCACGTTGCTGCGTTGGCCAATGGTGCAAGCATAGCTAACCCCAGTACAACCCCTGCAGAATACAGTTTATTTTTTTGTCTTAGTTTCATACAGCCACCCTATGGCAATTTATTATTAAGTACTTAGATGGACCAAGCGCGTTTTTTCAACGCATATTAACCGGACGCAAGGGAAGTCACGCGAGCGTGCTTGCGATAAGTTAACTGGTCTACAAAAAAGGAGGCAAAGCTAACGCTTGGCCAGGTTTGTCAAAATGGGCGTACACGGAAGGGAGTGCGAGCGGTTATGTGTCATGCAGATAAGTCCTCGTTGAACTAAATATTCATTATTATTAGTTTATTTCGCAGCCTGTATCTTTTTGATCGATTCGAGAAGCGAATTATTATTTTATACTTTCTTAATCTTAGTCTTAATCTTAATAAGTAGTATTAAGCTAATCCATTAGATAAATATAAAAGCAAAGTACGTACCCACTTTGCTTCAATTTACCCGTGCATACTCAAATCAAGCACTACTTGGATTGCCAAAAAAATTGCCTATTGACGCACCGTGAGTATAAAAGCCGATTAAGCTGCACGCAAGTTGGTAATGGTACAGCACAAGGATTGGCCAACAAAACAATTTCGATCTTAATAGCAACAGCTTAGATCAAAAGCGGTATAAACCACCCAAAAGCCTCAGAGAACGTAAATTAACCACCCACTGCAGACCTAAACCTACAGTAACAATAAGTAACAACCTACCGAAAAAATCATTTTAGACCGACAACCACAATCTCTCGAAGCTGACACAGGCAGTCAAAACAAATCCATTCGCAAACACTTTAATGCCAGTAAACCTCGTACACATATCGCTCACAAAGCACGGAAGTCCGTGCAATCAGCTATTAAAATCAATACCAAATTGAATGTGCCACGCTTTTATTATATAAGTTCCCCCCAGCTCAAAAGATAAACCTAGAGGTCGGTAAACCATGCGCCCAGTAAACGCTAACATGCCATACCATAATGCAGACTCATCCCTGTAAAAAATCCATCTCGATAGAGAACACACCATGACTACACCACGACAAGAACTCACCCTACGCTTTTTAGCCGAGCCGCAAGATGTCAATTTTGGCGGTAAAGTCCATGGCGGTGCAGTAATGAAGTGGATCGATCTCGCGGCTTACGCTTGTGCAGCTGGCTGGAGTGGCCGCTACTGCGTCACCGTCTACGCGGGCGGCATACGCTTTGTCTCGCCTATTCATGTGGGTAACCTCGTCGAGGTTGACGCCAAGGTCATATACACCGGCAACTCTTCTATGCATATCGCCCTGCAAGTCAATGCCTGCGACCCCAAGTCACTCAGCCGACGAAAAACCACCCACTGCATGGTCATCATGGTCGCCGTGGACGAGTCTGGCCAGACTATTCCGGTCCCTAAATGGGAGCCCGTAACAGAAGACGACAAAAAACAGTATGAATGCGCTGTAAAATTAATGGAGATGCGCAAGCAAATCGGCGACGAAATGGAAATCCTATCCGGCAGCTCAGCCAAACAGTAAAGCCCGATGGCTAAGTCAAAACAAACTCCACCCGGCAACGCTGCAACAACTCGCCAGCGTTATCGGGTAGGCCTATGGCAAAAACTGCCTCCGCAAAAAATAGACGCCAACAAAACGTATGATCGCTAGACATTTATCCTCCCTTATATTCACACCTATATTTGCAACTATAGCTACAAGCATATTTACCCTGACGACATTATTTTTCGTACCGGTATTTGCAGAGACGACGCAGCATGAGAATTCAGAATCATCAAAAGTCGACTTTGCTACCGATACACACAAAGACGACGATAAAAGCAGTCATGGTAAAAAAGTATTTATCGCAGCTTTTGAGCAATTTCTCACTACAGAACTCGCCATCGACACCCCCGGTTACGCCCTCGCCCTAGTCCACCAAGGCAAACCCATTTTAGTCAAAGGCTACGGGCTCAGAAAAAACGGCGAAAGCGAGCAAATAAATGCCGACACAGCCTTCCGCTTAGCCTCAATATCCAAGACATTTGCGTCAAGCGCTGCCGGACTACTCGTGCAAAAAGATCAGCTTCAGTGGGACAGTCCAATTTACCCCTACATTAATCAAGTGCCCTTTAGTAACAACAGCTACGCCCAAACTCTAACCCTCCGGCACATCCTTTCCCACACCAGCGGTTTAATGCCACACGCCTACAGTAATAAAATTGAAGATAGACTGAGTTACCAAAGGATTTTACAACGCATGGACAAAGTCCCCTTTGTTTGCCCACCGGGGAAGTGCTACGGATACCAAAATATTGCTTACAGTTTAAGTGGCGACATTATTCAATCCATTAACAAAACATCCTATGAGGATTTTGTTGAAAAGTCCCTATTCACCCCCTTAAACATGCACAGCGCCTCCTTTGGGCGGAAAGCTTTTATCAGCCAGAAAAACCACGCAACACCCCATAGCTGGAGTAAAAAACAGCAATCGTGGCGCCCGATGCGCGTTAGAGGTAATTATTATAAAGTACCCCCCGCCGCTGGCGTAAATGCCAGTATTCGCGATATGAGTCACTGGCTACTTGCCCATCTAGGCCATTACCCCACAGTGCTACATGCCGATACCTTAAACGCCTTACACAGCAAGCAAATAAAGACCACAAAAAAACAAGCGCACTATCGGGGCGACGACTGGAAGCCACTTAAAAGCAGTTATTACGCTCTCGGTTGGCGAGGCTTTGATTACGCAAATCAAAAAGGCTTTGTGCAGCATGGCGGTTGGGTACAGGGTTTTAGATGCGAAATGGTATTTCACCCGGAGCTTCAAATGGGTATGGTCATTTTAGTCAATGCGGAAACGCGGGCGGCAAGCCTTGTGGTGCCCAAATTTGTGAATCTTTACCTGGAGCACTTCAAGCCGCAAGCAAGCGATTCGTCACTTTAAGCCTCGTACTGACTAAAAAACCTACAATTACCGCCTATACTTTGATCACTAAAGTACAGAAATTAGCCAAAAGGACTCTTCATCCATCAGGCATGAAAATCAAATTCATCAGTATCCGATGTGCGAGAATACAGACAATGTTAAATATCACCACCCTTAGCTGTAAGCGAGTTATTCAATACGCCATTTATAGTTTTGCCATTATCGCAAGCTTCTCAAGCCTCTTTTTACAAGCAGCCACAAGCACCCTGCCCTCCGTTGACTGCTCAGGCACCAACACTTACCCAAGCTGGACGGCAAAAGACTGGCCAGGCGGACAGGCCAATCACAGCGCCAGCGGCGATGCCATGGTACACAACGACAGACGTTATCTTGCCAACTGGCACACAAGCTCCGAGCCAGGAAGTGACGTATCATGGGAGTTGCAAGGCCAATGCCTAAACGCCACAAGAACCATGATTATCGATGCTCAGCCCGCCGTTTGTCACACCCATATGCAAACCACATGCTTACGCATCAAAATGCAAGAAGAGGATAATTTCACACCATTTTTAGTCGAGGTTGAAGGCCTAAAGTATACTTGGGGTCACCATTACGAACTGCTTGCTAAAGCCCTTCCCAAAACCAAGCCCTCAATCCTAAGCACCGCTCTAGTTAGTCGGGTGGCAGAGGTAGAGGACGATATCGGGGCGACTTATAGCTTCTCCAAAATACGATTCCTACCAGAAACTGTAACCAGCACTGAAGGTAGCTATCAGTTTTTGGATAAGCCTTTTAGTTGTGCAGCCGAAATTGATTGTACCGGCCTACTCGGGCTTCTAGGGAACTCGAATTATGTAAGCTTAGAATTTCAGTATTTGGGCAACGGAGATATTGAACTCATTAACTGGTTTTAATTAAACTACTACCACTGCCAAGGGCTTAATACTAAGCCCTAAAGATACGACTCAAAAAATCAAACCGTTGATATACGAATTTATGAACACATTACAAGAACGTAAAATTTACTGTCCTTACTGTGGCGAGAAGATCTCTGTGTTAATTGACGACTCGGATTTGCCGCAAAGTTACATTGAAGATTGCCAAGTCTGCTGTCGCCCGATAAATTTTCATCTCAACATGGATAACAGTGGCGATATCGACGTGCAAGTCAGTCACGAAAATGAATAAAATTTAAACATGAAGGCTCGGCACTCTGAAAACCCGACGCTCTGAAAACCTAAGGTATTGACCTAGTTTTGTCTTTTCCAATAAAAGAACGTGCATAACGCTCAAAATCCTCAACCGGCAAGGGGCGACTATAGTAATAACCTTGCACTTGGTCGCAACCGTTATCAAACAAAAAATCTTTTTGCTTCTCGTTTTCAATACCCTCAGCCACTACCGTCATATTTAAACTGTGAGCCATGGCAATAATCGTCTTCGCTATTGAGGCGTCGGCCTCGTTATTAACGACACCATCAACAAAAGATTTGTCAATTTTAAGGGTATTAATCGGAAATTTTTTCAAGTAAGTTAATGAGCAATAACCGGTACCAAAGTCATCAATCGCCATCCTTACATCCATACCACGAATAATTTCATAATCCATATTATCATTTTTCACACTATCAATTAGTGTGCCCTCGGTTATTTCAAGTTCCAACAAACGCTGATCAATATCAAACTCCAAAAACAAATCAATTAAATTCTGCAACACTTCCATGCGCATAAACTCTTTACCTGAGACATTAACAGACACTGGAAACAAGGGGAACTTCTCCCGTTGCCAGCATGCTAACTGCGAGCATACTTCGTAGCGCACCCAGCGCCCGATTTCAATAATTAAATCGCTTTTTTCAGCTATGGGGATAAAATCATTTGGGGCAATCAAGCCTTTTGTCGGATGACACCAGCGTATCAACGCCTCGGTACCGCACAGTGTCCGTGTTTTACGGTGTATTTTGGGCTGATAGTAGATGCAAAATTCATCATTCGCTAAAGCTCGAACCAGCTCTTGTTCTATCTCTATTTGGCATTTTACTTTCAGTTTCATTTTATTTGAATGAAAACGAAAACAGTTACGCCCAGCACTTTTGGCTTTATAGAGTGCCGAGTGCGCATTTTTGATCAGTTCAGCACGACTATTACCGCTGTAAGGGTACACCGAGATACCAATACTACTGGTAATATAAACGACCTGATCAAGCACTTTAAATTCGCTTGAGAATGTATTCAACAACTCGCGAGCTAACAGAGCCAAGGCATCGAGGTTAGAAACACCCTCAATCGCGAGAATAAACTCATCCCCTTCCATGCGGGCAAGTAAATCGCCTACGCGCAACAAGGCACTAAGGCGTTTAACAATCAACACCAAAACCTGATCGCCCACCTCGTAACCGCAGGTGTCGTTCACTTTTTTAAAGTCATCAAGGTTAAAATAAAAGAGCGCAAAACGAGTGTCGTTACAATGCGACTTAGAGACCAAAATTTCGATATGATCATTCATCAATCGGCGGTTATACAGTTGCGTTAATGCATCATGAGTGGTACCTGCAACGAGTTTTTTGCGCGTGCGCTCTAAGTCAATTTTATCAATAGAGATTTGATTTTGGAGCTGTTTAAGCGCGACGCTACGTTCTACCACACCGCATATTTCATAGACGTTATACGGTTTTTTAAGGAAGCAGTTAATACCTAATTCATAGCAGGCTTCCATTGCGTGTTCACTATTATTCTCAACCAGTACGATAATATTATTGGGGCGCTCGATAGGTAAATCGAGCCGTTTAAGCATGTCCCGTTCAGGATCATCAAAGTGGCTGAGGTTTAAAATAGCAACGCAAGGAGCAAGTGCAAGATAATGAGCCCAGCCCTCCTCGTAGTTATTCGCAAAATGCAACTCGTAATCTAAACTTTTTAATGTTGCCTCGATACTGAACCGACTGCTAATATCGTCATCGATTACTAAGATGCTCGGTGCTTGCATATTCGCCACCTGTTATTCTCTTAAGCACAACTAGGGGTTTACCACCAAGCAACAGATGATGGCGACGACTCCATTAACTCTCTGTACAATTATAACACGCGATTTTAGCTTCAAAGCCCACATGTAGCTTGGAATGCCAGCTTTGATGATTATTTTATTATATGAGGCGCCACTTCTAGCATCACATTCGCTATATTAGATTTTCTCGGACTTTAGCTTGCTTTAGATCACTATCTTTTACTTCTGGGATCGGCTCTAGTTTTCCCTCTTTTTCATCAAAGAGGTATTTTCGAGCATTTTTTTTGCTCGAAGCTTAAGCCGCTTACCACCGCTGTGCGTACCTGGCTTGGCTCAGCTTCGTCCTCAGATGAGCGCCCGCTAAGCAAAGCGCCTACGTCTATATTAACGAGGCTTTTTAGAATACCTTCGATGCTTTCTTCTTTGTGATCGCGTTCGAGGGCGGCTTTCGCTTTGACCTCATCTTCTTTAGACAGCAGTTAGTACAGCTTCGCAGACATGAGGTTCGGGGAAATGGCTAGGGTAGAGATCGCGAGAGAAGGATGCTGCGGCACGCCCCCCGTGCGGCCTTTGACACCGGTTCATTTGCAGACTGCCCACGCCAAACCAAGGTCATTGCACGCCATACAGCCAATAACGATTTAGCCGGTATTAACTCATTATTTAGTAACGCTTGCAGGCGCTTGTTAAGGAGTGATCCCCTAACCGTAGCCTTAGTCGCGCCGTGGCGTTTTTCGCTTTTCTCCGACATAGCCGTAATCTCACCTGTTATTTTAGGTCAAAATTACTGCATACGTTAACGCAATAATAGTGTGGTTTGGTAGGTCAAGTTGAATTAAGCAAAATTTCAAATATAGGTCTTTAGCCACCAAGCACAAATTACTATATACTGGCGCCGAATTGCACATCCACCTGCTTAATACCCCAATATCAAGCATGCCGATGTGCAAAACCAACCCCACCAAATACATCGATAAAAGCGAGGCATCGTTTGCCAGTTTACACCGCCATAATTCATCACAACTCCCTCGGCTTAATGCCACTTTTAGCACGCATACTCCTAACATCAACACACCCGGAGGAGCCCCCATGCTAAAACGAATACTCGAAACAGTATTTGCCAGCTTAATGCTAGTGGCGCTTAGCCCCTTACTTATCATCATTGCCATATTGATTCGCCGAGAAGACGACGGTCCCGCCCTCTTTCTCCAGCAACGTGTTGGGCGCAATAAAATTCCGTTTACCATCTACAAATTCAGAACCTTTCACCAAGGTGAAATCACCAAAATCGGCGTCAAATTACGCAAAAAAGGCCTAGATGAAGTGCCTCAACTAATTAACATCGTACTAGGTAACATGAGCTTTATAGGGCCGCGCCCCCTATGTGAAGACGACATCACCCGCCTTGGCTGGCACCAGCCTTATTATCAAAAACGTTGGCATATCAACCCCGGCGTCACAGGTCTTGCCCAAATATATGCCGGTGTTAACAAAAAAATCTCCTGGTTTTACGAGCAAATGTATTTAAACAACCCCGGTTTAAAAATGGAGCTCAAAATCCTTGCCCTCACCGTTGCCATGTGCTTTATCGACAAATACCAAATTCGAGCACAATTACGAAGACAAATACCTCGCACAGTGCTTTCTGAAACATTAAACCTAAGGTCTTAAACTTAGCCTCTATGGTATTATTCGCGGCTTACCAATAGCTCGCCTGAAATAGTTCTCCTAAGATGGCAAGTCTAAAATGGCGCTCCTAAAAGAGCTGCCCCCAAAAGAGGTCAACATGACAACATCCGCCAATAGTGTGGTGATTTTAGATTTTGAAACCTCCGGCCTCTCCCCAGACATGGGCGACAGAGCCATAGAAGTCGGCGCTGTGCGACTAGAGAACGGGGTTGTGAAGGCACGTTTTCAAGAGCTAATGAACCCCGGCAGACGCATTCAACCCTTTATAGAACAACTCACAGGCATTACCAACGCCATGCTTCAAGACGCCCCGCCCTGCAAAGACGTCATGCCGCGCTTTGCCGATTTTATAGGCGACAGCAACCTAGTAGCACATAACGCCTCGTTTGACCGACGTTTTCTCGATGCAGAACTCAGCTATATTGGGCGCAGCTATTCCGGGAGTTTTGCTTGCTCAGTGTTAGCCTCACGTAGAATCTACACCGACGCACCCAGCCACAAACTCGGTGAGATTCTAAAATACCTTGAGATCCCCACAGGCGAAGGCTTTCACAGAGCTTTATATGATGCCGAAATGACAGCCAAATTATGGTGCCGATTATTAGACGATATGAGTGAGCGCTTTAACTTAGTCGACCCACCTTTTACCTTGATGCAAAAACTCGAAAAAACCGCTAAAAAATCCGTCCCTAACATGCTCGCCAAGTGGACGCAATAGCACATAATCTGCTCTATACTCTGAAGACATCTGAGTAAAAGAGAGACTTAACACTTGTCGGCAACTCCACTCCACAACGTAAAACTCGCAACGCTCATCCTAACCTTGCTCTGCTGGGTGTTAACGAGCCTTGCTGCCCCAGTTCTGGCCGACAGTAATCATTTACGCTTCAAAAGTATTAACGATAAAGTCCTCGCCTCCATCGGCGAAGTACGCACCATCAAACAGGACCAACTCGGATTTATTTGGATAGGCGGTGTTAACGGGCTTGTGCGCTTTGATGGTTACACCGTCAAAGCCTACCTCCACGATGACAACAACCCCCACTCAATCAGCTCCAACAGTGTCAACGACCTCATCTTTGATAACGATGGTAATATGTGGATAGCCACATACTGGGGACTAAGTCGCTATGATCCCGCTCAAGACCGTTTCACAAATTACCTACATGATGAAAACAAACTTAACAGCCCCTCAAGCAACAGTGTCACCAGCCTAGCACTGAGCCACGATGGCGCGATTTGGTTTGGCACAAACGGAGGTGGCTTAAACCGATTTGACCCTAAAACACACACATTTACCTCTTACCGCCACTCCCCTAATGCAGAGCAAGGCTTAGCTAGCGATGCGATCAGTACCTTATTTTACAGCAGCGATAAAACCCTCTGGATCGGCACCAACGCGAGCGGCGTAAACCAAATTCAACTAGCTGATAACGGCAGCGTGCAAACCATTAAGCTCTACAACAAAGCCTTATCCGGTTTAATCCAAGATGGCATCGTTAAAATTGCAGAAGATCGTCTAGGGCGAATTTGGATAGGAAGCCAAATAGGGCTCAGTCGTTTTATCAAAGAAAGCGGTAAATTTGACAATCACCATGGCAGATCAAATAAACCCAATCATTTTCAGGCGACTGGCATAAAAGATATGCACCTTGATAAACATGGCGAACTATGGATAGCGGGCACCGACATTGACATTTACCGCCTGCGTATTAACAGTAACGACTTTACCCGGCATCGAATACCGCTAGGAACAGTTTCCGCCATCGCCACAGACAAATACAACGCCCTCTGGCTTGGACATCTAGGCTCAGGCGTGTCCCGCCTCGATCGTTATGCCAGTGCTTTTCGTAACTACACCCACGACAAATCCGACGTAAATACACTCACACACTCCAACATTTACTCCGTCGCCCTTGGCAATAACAACACCTTATGGGTCGGAACACGTAAAGGTTTAAACCATCTTAACCTCAATACCAACACAGTAAAACGTTATATAGACGACGGTAAAAGCCCCTTAAACAAACGTATTATTGTGCAAGCAATCACCTCCCTTACTAAACAAAATGAGCGCTACCTATGGATGTCAAACTCATGGTGGGGCGTTAGCTTACTTGATCTTGAACGAGACGAATTCACCCACTTCATGCCCGATGAGGACAAAACTAACAGCATCAAAAACCGCGAAATTTGGAGCGTTTATAGCACTCCAGAAGGCGATGTTTACGCAGGTTCTAAATACGGTTATTTAAATCACTACCGCCCTGAACGTGGCGATTTCGACATTATCGAATTTAGCCCAAACCACAATCCAAACCGTGCCATGGCAATATTTGAAGACAGTTTGGGCGGCTTATGGATTGGGGCAGACAACGGCCTTTTTCATCGCGAAGCCCCGAGCATTAACCAATTTAATTTTTACCATCCAGATAGTGAGCACCCCATTCGGCCAGCGAATATTGCGGTTCGAACAATTAATGAAGATATGCACGGTAATATTTGGTTTGGCACCGAAGGTGGTGGCGTCTATCAATGGCAAAGACGCCATAAAAAGCTGGTAAATTACCAAGTTGAAGACGGCTTAAGCCACAACTCCGTTACTAATATCCAAGAAGATGATAGTGGCCGCATGTGGTTTGGCACCGGCAACGGCCTATCCCGCTTTGACCCCAAAACCAAAACCTTTCGTAACTACACGACTGAGCACGGACTCCCAAGTGATTTTTTTCACCGCCCAGCCTCAGTCAAGCTTGCCAACGGCAAACTCGCCTTTGGCACCACCGAGGGTTTAAGCATATTTAAGCCCGAAGATATTTTTGAAAACACACAAGCACCCGAGATTGTATTTACCGATTTTCAATTATTTAATCAGTCGGTTACGCCCCACCTGACCCTTGACTCAGCGAATAAACCCGTGCTTACCCAAGACATCAACTATATCAAGCAAATTACCCTCAACCACCAACAGTCGGTATTTTCATTTTCATTCGCAGCATTAAATTTTGACGTCGCCAAGATGAATCAATATGCCTATCAACTCGAAGGCTTTGACAGCGATTGGCAGCACATTGGCAATCGGCGCAATGTGACTTACACCAATCTTGACCCGGGTAAGTATGTATTTCGCGTCAAGGCCGCCAATAACGAGGGTGTATGGAATGAGGAAAGTATCGCGATAAAACTCGCAATTTTACCGCCTTGGTGGCTAAGTTGGTGGGCTTGGGTCTTGTATATACTTGCCTTTGTAAGCTTATTTTGCTTGGTGATTTTTACCTTTTTACAACAAAAACGCTCCAAAGATGAGCAGCACTTGAATTACAAGCTATTAGAACTCGACAAAATAAAGGACGATTTTCTAGCCAACACTTCGCACGAGTTACGCACACCACTGAATGGTATCATTGGTTTATCCGAATCACTCATTGAAGGCGCCTGCGGGCAAGTGAACAAAGGCACCTCGGACAATTTAAAACTTATTGTTAACAGCGGTAAACGCCTTGCGTATTTAATTGACGATATATTGGATTTTTCCAAACTAAAAGAGCACGACATTAAACTAAACCGTGTATCCATTGACTTACATTCCGTCGCCGACAACATACTACGACTAACCGAGCCCCTGACCCTCGGCAAACCAATTACCCTATCCAATGACATTGATAAATATTTTGGCACTGTTCGCGCCGACGAAAACCGCTTACAACAGATTTTATATAACTTAGTCGGCAATGCCGTTAAATTTACCGAGACCGGAAAAATCAGCTTACGCGCCTATAAAGAAAGTGAAAAACTATGGGTCGAGGTGAGCGACACCGGCATTGGCATAGCACCCGAGAGAATCGCCAACGTATTTGAAGCGTTTGAGCAAGCCGACCACCATGAACAAAATCACGGCCATGTTGGCGGCACAGGTTTAGGCCTTGCAGTGACTAAAAAACTCGTCGAGCTACACGGAGGTGAGATTGAAATACAGTCCACCGTAAAAGAAGGCACCACGGTGCGTTTCTCATTGGCAAGCTCGGATAACCTGTTAAGCACTAACTCTGAGCCAACAAATAATAAACCTGCCAGCGACAGCAGCGTAAATCCAAGCCCCCCTAGCCCCAGCAATCACAATGCCGGAACCCCCTTCAACCCACAGGCTCACGAGGCAAACAGCACACGCGAAAACAGCAGCTACAAACGTTCCATTCTTAAGCCGAAATCACAAACGATTGAGCACCACATTCTTATCGTCGATGATGAGCCAATAAATCGCCAAGTATTAATTAATTTATTATCGCTTAAGCCCTATCGCCTTAGCCAATGCCCAACGGGGCTGCAAGCACTGGACTTAATATCCCGCTTGAATAAAGACGACAGCCTCGACCAAATCGATCTCATTTTACTCGACGTTATGATGCCGGGCATCAGTGGTTATGAAACTTGCGAAACTCTACGAAAAACCTTTAGCGTCAGTGAATTGCCCATTATATTTTTGACCGCCAAATCCCAAGTTAGCGATTTAAATATGGCTTATAGCGTCGGCGCGAATGATTTTTTAAATAAGCCCATTGTGAAAGAAGAGCTGTTCGCACGCGTCGAGTTACACTTACAACAAGCGAATATTCATCATCGTATTGAAAATGAAGTAAAGCAACGCACCGGCTTACTCAAGCAAAGCCACGAGCAGCTCGAACACGCGTATCAACATTTAAAATCTACCCAAGGTCAATTAGTACAGGCCGAGAAAATGTCCAGCCTAGGCACCCTTGTCGCCGGGGTCGGCCACGAGATCAACAACCCCGTGTCGTATACCAACATCGCCACCAGCAGTGCAGTCAAGGACTTGGACGAGCTTAAAAGCTTTGTACACGACCTAGTCAATCAAGATGAAGACAGCATACTCAGCGAGTTTGATACACGTTTTGATCGCCTTTTTGCTCACCTCAGCTCAGTGCAAGACGGCGCTAAGCGCATCACCGATATTGTTGGCAACCTGCGGACTTTTTCTCGCGGTGTCAGTAGTGGTGAATCGCAAACATTGCAAGCTACTAGTCTCAGTAAAGGGCTGCTAAGCACCCTTGAGCTGGTAAAAGCGAATTACAAGCACGAGATAGAATTCGAATACATGCCTATTGATGACCCCGAAGTTCTTTGTAATGCATCCGAGCTAAACCAAGTTTTTATGAACCTTATGATCAACGCCTGCCAAGCTATGAGCCCAACAGACACAGCAAACGATACGCAAGCCGTACAGGCAAAGCTCAGTATTGAGATGCGCAAAAGCGAGGATCAATTAGGTATACGCTTTACAGACAACGGTTGCGGCATGTCCAACACCACCATTGCAAAAATCTTTGAGCCCTTTTACACCACTAAGGCAGAGGGGCAAGGCACCGGGCTGGGTATGGCGATAAGCTATGGCATTATCGAACGTCACAGCGGGCAAATCACTGTACAATCAAGCCTTGGTGAAGGCACAGTGATATGTTTGTATCTGCCGCTTAACGAGCTAACTGAGGCAAGTGTATTATCAGAAAGCGCTAACATTTAAATAAATCGAAAGCACAGGAACACTTGACCATGACACCCGAGAGAATGCTACAACTGATTCGAGCAAAAGGTGAACAAGTTAATGCCGATGGCAACATGATTGAGTTTAGCCACGAGAAAATACGATTAATACTGATCTTTGACGAAAACGCAGATCGCATGCGTATCATCAGCCCTATTACTCGTATTGATGATTTGAAAAAAGGCCAAATAGAAGCCGCTATGTCGGCCAATTTCCACAGTGTGCTCGACGCCCGCTACTGCCTAAACGACGATACCGTATGGTCAGCATTTATGCACCCGCTCGCATCCCTAGAAGACAGTTTGTTTTTATCCGCTATCGACCAAGTGACTTTTGCGAATCAAACCTTCGGACAGGATTATCAAAGTGGCGGCCTGCGCTTTAACGGCTGAGCCAAAACCTCTATTTATGCGTCTACTTTAGAACGCCTATTTGGACTCCAGCACCTGACGGCGATACTGTGTTGGCGACACGTCCACATAACGCTTCCAGAAACGATGAAAGGCTGAACGGCTGTTAAAACCTGCGGTTGAGAGAATATCAAGGATAGTATCATTCTCACGAGTTTTATCCGCCAAGGCACGCTTTACCTCCTCAATGCGATAACGGTTAACATATTCAAAGAAGTTTGTACTAAATTCTCGATTAATGATATTAGATACTTCGCGGTAAGGCATACCTATTTTTTCCGAGAAGCCTTCTATGTTGAGGCGCGCATCCAAGTAGAGCTTTTGCTGTTCCATGGCATTCACCACTTTATTGATGGCGTCACCATTACTAGGTTTAACCGTAATCACCTTCTGGCTATCTATTTTTGCCGTCAGAAGTTTATCGGTATATACCAAACTATTCACGTACATGCCCAAGACCAACACCAGCGTCAGGTAATTATCCGCAATACCAAAGATATCCAAGTCCTTAGCCTCACTGTACATCCCCGCCAAATGCACAACCGCGGACCAGAGCCAATTAAACGAGAAGCCCAAAGTTAACACATAGAGCCACGTAGGCCCTTGAGTATCAATAGAGGAATGCTGCTGTTTTAATTCTTGAAAATACATATGTACTTTATATACCGATAAAGCGGCGTAAATCAGCGGTAATAGCTTGATCACATCCCAAAGTAAATGACAGACCCGTTCGGTCACAGGGTTCACGGGTTGACTACTAAATTTCAAATTTTCGACATCAACATCAAAGATAAATATCAGCAATACACAAAAAGCAGAGGGAATTAGGTGGGATAGCGAGTGCAAGCTAAAACCATAGTTCCTCTCGGTTAACGAGCGGACATAGAGGTAAAGCAGGGGGCCCTTGAGTAAGGCGCTAAGTATCAAAAAACAAGGTAAAAAGTAGGTTTTGACGGCAAAACCTAAGTCAATATATGCGCTCCAAAAAAACAATACGGACACACTACTAAATCCGATATCCAAGAAAAAAACGCCTAGTAAGCATTTGCTCAAACGTTTTTGACCGGGAATAAAAAACTGAAATAATGCCAAAAAAACACACTGAGTAACCGTCACAAAGATAACGACATCATGGAGGTTGAATATGGCTGACTTCATCTTTAGACCCGGTTTAGCTATTTTTGACTAACTATTATCGGCTAACTATTATCTATTAACGATCTAGTTTTTACGTTGCGAGAAAATCCAAGGTAAAAGTGATTCATCCTCACCAGCCCGATAAAACGTTTGGCTATGCCGGTGACCTTCGTACTCCGTATACTTTACTGTAGCATTATGTGAGCGCAGCAAGTCATACATATTGCGAGACCCGACGACAGGGTTCCACTCATCGGCGCCGCCATGAAAAATCCAGAAAGGGATATCCGCAATACGCGCGACCTGTCCCTGTGCGGACCAGCCGGCCATTGGCACGCCTGCCGCGAACACCTCCGGCCAGCGCATGCTTAGCTCCCAAGTGCCCATGCCGCCCATAGACAGGCCTTCTAAATAAATACGTTTATCGTCAACGCTATATTGATTCTGCACCAGCTCAATCAACTCCCGCACCGCTTGTGAGGACTCGGAAGGCTCTGGGTGCTGTGTGTAGGAGCCGCTTGCCTGATCAAGATCACCGGCCCAACGTGCCCACTCTTCGGCATCGGTTTGATGGGAGCATTGCGGGACAATCACAATACTAGGGAAGCGTTGCTGCATCGCAGGTGAAACCAAAGAGCGTGTGCCACTAAATATGCGATTCGAGCTACGGTAGATGCGATCGCTATTGTCGCTTCCGCGCTCACCCCGGCCATGCAGGTGCACAAAGAGCGGGTACTTAACTGATGCATCATAGGACTCAGGCACATAAATACGGTAAGGTAAATTAAGGCCACTCGCCGCTTGCATGCTTTTAGGAGTCATAACGGAGTCAAGGTGCTCCTCTGCCCAAAGTTTAACGGCTTCACCGCTTGTGTCCGCGACGGCTTCAGGCAAGCCCTGATCTAAAATTTCTACCATAACGCGGCCGTAGGCAAGCTTGTCGCCGCTAGCATTCTCTTTTGAATAGCCTATCGCTTCAATTTCAAAGCGCCCTTTTCGTACATCCCAATCAATCGCCTTATCGTCACCTTCGTGCAAGTTAAACGGCGCGCGGCTATCGGTGTATATCGCCACACCGTTAATGCTAAATACAACGCTCGCCAACGACGGTTCGGCCTCGGCGGTAACGGTAAAGTAAGGAGGTAATTCAACGCGCTGCAAGGCTGGCTGATGAGTGCGCAATGGGTGTTCAGCCAAAGTAAGGGTATTCAAAAGGGAGAGGCTTATCGCTGGTAGCGTGTTACCGCTTTTAGTGCTAGAACACGCGGCTAGTACTAGGCTAAGCGTCAAGACTAGAAGTTTATTCATTTTTATTATCTCTAGAAATGGTTTTTTCCGCATATTACCACCTTAGTGTATCCTAGACATCCATATTAAGAGCAAATATAAGCCGAAGACAGGGACTAACGACAAACAAACGGCGCTAGTGTTTGGCGAGGCTATCGATTGATAACCAATTGATTATTGATATCGCGACTGTTTTTGATGAGGGCATCATGGTCGATATTTAGCTTTTGTTTAGCCATGCGATCGTAGAGCAAGACGTTCACCGTCGCAGCCAAATTCAAGCAATCTGTGGTGGGGATGTATACGACCATATCGGCCGCTTCCACGAGCGATTGCGTAATCGAGCCATCCTCAGGGCCGAAGACATACAAGGCGTTTTCCGGGTGGGTAAACTCTGGTAAGGGAATCGCCCCTTCGACAAGCTCAACGCAAACCAGTTTATGCGGTTTTTCGTTAATGCCTGCAATTTCGTCAATCTCAGTAAAGGACTTTACCGCTGTTAAGGGGATTTTCTGTTTTACCTTATGCGTATCTTGATGGTACTTCGTCGCTCGCTCAAAACGCTCGCCACTATAATAAATGGCGCTTGCGCCGAAGCAACCCGCCGCACGCATCACCGCACCTACGTTACTGGGGCTTTTGGGGTTGCAAAGCCCAATCGCAACAAAACCTGTAGTATTAATAACATTCACCATTAAGATTCACGATGAAGACCGGGGGCGCCCGGCGAACATCTTATCGTATAACGCCTGCCCCCAAGCGTAAATCGGAGCAGAAAGAATATAGGGGATTTTAAATCGCTGAATAATTAACAGTGCGATTATCGGCGCAAAGATGCCAACACCGCAGCCAAGTATCAAATGCACAATATAAGACTCGACACCTAAAAACGACTTTAACACAACGCGAATACCACTCCCCGCGAGCACGTGCATGAGATAAATACCCATCGAAGATGAGCCAACAAATGCAAGTAATCGCGCGCGCTTAGGGTCAAACAGCATCGACAAAGATACAACGGTCAATATCGAGATGCTCGCTAAGAACAAGGATCCAAACCCACGGTATTCAAAATTCAGCCCAAAATAACCATGGAAGACGGCTTGGCCAACAACGAAAGCTACGAAAATTGCGCACAACAAGGGCTTAGACGACATGCGCTCAGCCCAAGCGTAAAGGGAGAATACGATGCCCAGCATAAAGAAGACAAAGTTATCTGAAATAAAATCAAATAACACCCATGACGGTAGCATCCGAGAAAACATGTAAAGCGCTATAGAGGCTAAAAAAACAGGGAGCACGTACTTTTTAGCTGTGAAAGTGAAAATAAGAGAGGCAAACACAAAAACACTAAACAAGGCATATAAAAACCAAAAATGCGCTCTAGGGAACCACAACAGCGAAAACACTTCAGAATACGTGATGATATAGTTGGTATACGAGGACAAATAAGCCTCTACGAGCCCCTGAAATATTGACCACAGCAAGTAGGGGTATACTACAACGTCTATTTTGCGAAAGATGAACTTCCTAGCCCCATACTTTAAAAACGAAGCATAAAAAAACAGGCCGGATAAAAAGAAAAACAGTGGCATGTGAAAGGTATAAATAATGCTTTCGACCAAATGGTAAGTCTCAAGTGGCATGTCGATACCAGCATTGAATAATCCGCGAGCAACGTGGCCATAAACCACCAACAATATACCAATAGCTTTCGCGTAATCAACCCAGCGCTCACGACTTTCCACAACGTCCTCTACTGACCCATAAGGCCAAATTTAATACAAATTTAGCACGCCAAGCAAGCATACTAATGAGCGGGGGAGTATACCCACTAAGGTCAACACAACCAAACAAATAAAGTGAACAAACAATCCCCTAAAGAGTAAGTCCCTAAACAGTAAGCCCCTACTTTACCTCGCCCATATTGATAGAGCGCAGGCTTTGGTAAAACTTTTCATGTCCACCCTCCTTAGCAATCGGAGCTGAGGCTGAGGAGATGAAGTAGGTGACGCTTAGATCCCGTTGAGTATTCCACAACAACGCAATCCAGTTCCAGAGCGAATCATGCATCATCGAAAACGCGCCACCCCAACCACCGGTAGAGGTTTTTAAAACCTGCATGCTGCGCCAAATATTTAACCAAACAAAGAAGTTGTTAATGCTTGTATCATGCCCCTTTTTCTCCACCTGCTTATCTATATTGCGACAAATATAATAAATATTTTTATACTCGCGCTCGTACTGCTCAAGCTGATCCTCACTGACATCTTCCGCTTGGCCGTCAGCACAACTTAGGTTAACAAAGTGGTTAAGGGATTCAACAATGCTTTCGAGCGCCTCGTCCGGCTGCCACAAACCAAGTGTTTGAACTCGACCCTCCCAATGCGTTTTGGTATCATTGGTGAGCATGTACTGCACCTCCTTGGTGAGCACCTCACGCTCGTAAGGCTCATTGTTAATCCTACGAGCCCACTGGCGTGGGATGACGTGTTGGGTTTCAACTTCGCCGCCACCCTCTGTGAGCCCTTGCAAAGCACGGCCCAGCTTCTTTTGATTGGGGGCAAATAAAGACGCCATAAACACATCAATCCAGCGATAATGATAACTCGCCGCTTGAACGTGATAACCATAATACTCAATCACATACTGTGCAACGCGATTACTGCTAGGGGTGTTCCATTGATTAGCGACAACGAGCACCTCAGCCCATCGCCCACTAGACAATGCCGGGGCTAGCGTGAACTTACAAAAAAACTCACTGATACCACCTGGAATAGAATCTTTACCTACCGAAGATAACAGCTTTAGCTCTTGACGCACAAAGTCGGTATCACCGGGTCGCTTTAACATTGCCTCAATCATGACAATCATCAACATATCCCCAGAGAACAACTTACCCTTGTAGCAACTATAACGCGACTGCAACCACGTTAATGCCTCAAGCTGTTGCGAGGAGCTGAGCTTTTGACTGGCCTGAAACGCCCGAAACAGTGCGCCAGAATAAGGATTGCGAGAATAATTACCAAAGCAAATTCGGCCAAAATAAAAACTTGTTTTCACCCAGCCATTTTTGGCTGTAAACAGTGAAAACGCCGACGGGAAAATAAAGGGTAAACACAGCACAAACGCAATTATCCCGGCTTCTTCGTATGCCACAATCACTGCAAAGTTAAAAACAAAAACCAAGACCCAGATCAGACCAGCGTAACCTCGCTGACTGTCACGTATAGACACGCCCTTCGAGCCATCACTTAATGCATTTATCCCATAGATAACAAGAATAATTATAAAAACTACTCCGCCCACAAGCATACTCCATAAGGGTCTTCGGCATTATCGTTACCGCTCCCCTCTTGCCCGGCTCCGGCAAACACCTGTATATCACTAGGCGAGACAAACCAAAACTCAGCTAACAAGCGTACTTTAGGGTTCTGCAAAGCCGACTTGGCCTCGCGCAGCAGGTAGTCGTCGCGCGTACTTTTACCAATGGGTGTTTGAAACTCATCCGCACCGGGCACTTTGAAATTAATTTTGGCAAGAATGTCACGCGCAGCTTTCTCGATCTCGGAGTTTTTCGCCTCAGGCGTCAATTCCAAAACCCAAAAAGGCCAAGCACTAAAAAGCGGATTATCAGTAAATTCCGGAATCATAGTTATCTCCCTGCTGGCTTTTTTGCTGCTCAGGGATTAAATCGTAAAGCTCGTTCGTAATCGCCTGCAAGCGACCATATTCCTTTCGCGCAACAGCCTCATTACCCTGCCTTACCAGTTTATCCGCGCGAACAGGATCACGGGCTGCGTGGGCATGAGAGGCCCAGCGCTGAAAGACATCCGCCCAAAACTCAGGTTTATTCTTGTAAGCCGAGTGATACACTTGATTTAGGCGCTCAATCAAACGCTCAATATCGCCCTGCCTTGGGTTTTGCATAGCCTGCTCAAACTGTTTGGCACAGCTTTGCATCACCCGCTTATCGGTATCTCGGCCATATTCCTTGACCATGTCATCGGTGCCAAAATAAGCCATCTCGCACTCCTCCATCAGCTCCGACAGCTGCTCGCGGCTTTCAAACAGCTCAAGTTCCGACTCAATCTCCATTAACTCCCGTGAGATACGCTGTAATCCGTCAACATCATCCGCCATGCTAAGCAGCTCTGGCAGGAGTAATTGCAGGCGCTGCGTTAAGGGGTTCAATACTCCCAACGCTGATTCGTCGCGTGAGCGAAATGCCTGCTGCAACTGACTCGACATGCGGGTATTGATATTTTGAGAAAGCGTTTTTAAAGCGCTGAGTTCGGGCTTGGCTAAAAACAACTGAGCCACACCGTGAATGATTTTATTCTGCTGCGGCAAGAAGGCTTGCGAGCGCATATCACCGCCGCGATCCACCTCGATTGTTATCTCAATGGTTGCACCAACCGGCAAGGGCGCTTTTAACTCTGCAGCATCGATAACAAGTACACCAACTTTGCGGCAAAAACGTGCTTGCTTACGCTCCCCTTGAACAATGGGGATTTGTAATTTTTGCCCACTTCCGGGCACCAGAGTCTCAATGGTGGATTGCGCAAAACTTCGCTTAGCAGGGAGTGGCGTGCCGCGATCAATAAAGGTTTTTACACTGCCATCGGCAAGCGCTAAACCAATCGAGCGAGACAAAGGCGGATCTGAAATAGTAATTCCATGCACGATATGAACGGCCTGATAAGCCAAATCAATGGCCTGCCTGTTTTGATCAAAGCCATTAATGATAAAACTGCTTTTACCGCCCGCTTTGACACTGACTTCAAGCATAAAAATATTGCTGTCATCAACGGGGATCATAGGGCTTTGCCAGCTACCATCTTGAGTGCATATTTGTACCTGACTCAGCTTGATCGACTCATCTATCACTCGCCCCATAATCGTCGGATTAAGCTCGGTGCAGACACTCGGGTACTGTAACCACAACTGATGCTCCCGCTCGTCAGCTTTGTCTGTGTCCGCAGCTGGTTCACATCCTAGGTTAATAGTCGCGGCATAGAGCGCTGCACCATTGGCGACGAGGCACATTGGGTCGTGGTCAGTCTGGGCTAAGGGTGCTAACTTTTCCTGCACGGCGCTTTGTACAATCGGCATATGCGCGGGGCCGCCGACAAGTACGACGCGTTTTAATTGCTCTAACTGCAGGCCTTGGGCGCTAAGTAGGCGTTGGCATATTTGAATACTGCGATCAATAATCGGGGCGCAGAGTGTTTTTAACTCGTCCCGTGTTAAAGCAATATCAACTTCGTAATCTTCATTGTCGTATTCAAACTCTAACTCAATCACGGAGTGCTCAAGGGTGGAAAGTTTGATTTTGGCGTTTTCAGCGGCGCTTTCAAAATGACGTATCACACTGGAGTAATCTGAGTGCTTATGGTCGAGTTGTAAGCCCTCAGTCTCCACCAGCTGCTCAATCAACCAGTTAACAATAGTGCGGTCAATATCTCGACCACCTAAGAAATTATCTCCGTCATGCCCAATCACTCGCAGCAAACCATCACGCGACTCAATTAACGAGACATCAAAGGTGCCGCCACCAAGATCGTAAATTAACCATGCAGCGCCCGCCTCTTGCTCCGACCACCCTGAGGACAAGCCAGATGCAACGGGCTCGGGTAATAATTCGACTTGCTTAAAACCGGCCATACGTGCCGCTTCTGCCGTAGCTTTACTTTGGGGTAATTCGAAGAGCGCAGGAACGGTGATCACAACTTTATCAAACTGACAATTCTCCTGTCGCTCAACTTGAGCTTTCAAGGCTTTCAGGACTTCGCTCGACAACTCTTCAGGTAACCAGCGCTTGCCGTTATCGTCAGGCTCGCTCTGTGATTGTGTGCCCATCAGGCGTTTAAATTCTTTGAACGTATTTTTACTATCAGAATGGAGGTGTTTTTGCGCCTTAGCGCCTACGGTAATACTGCCTCCTTTCACGCGAACAACGGACGGGGTGTTGATCTCACCACGAGCATTAACGAGCGTTTTAACTTCGTCGCCATCGAAGACCGAAACGGCTGAGTTACTTGTGCCGAGGTCAATTCCTATATATTTGCTTTGGCTCATTGTTAACGCTTCAATCCTGTTTTTTGATATTCACTAACCCTCACCACCATCGTAAAAAACGCAGGCAAAGGCACTATGAATACAAGCATAAACGCCCACATAGATTGGAACAAGAGCGATCCCATAAAAACGCCCGCCGCAGTTAAAATGACTTGGCTATGATTTTGACTATGATTAACGCTTTAATGGGTATTTTAAAGCACTTTGAAGGATACGGCCTGAAGAATACGAACTGGAGGATACGTATTTGAGGTAAAGAGGTGTATGGCACATCTAAGCTACCTCTGCTCGTGTGTTTGATAGCTCACAGCGGTTACGGCCAGTTCTTTTCGCGAGATAAAGCGCTTTGTCTGCACGATCTATCGCCTCTGAAATAAGCGATCCGCGTGAAGGCACTGTCGATGACACGCCAATACTTATCGTAACCCCCAACTCAAGCCCGCCCCAAGCAAGCGTAGATTGCTCAAATTTAACGCGCAATTTATCGGCTAAGACCAAGGCTTGCTCTCCGCTGGTTCCTAAATACACAATTCCAAATTCTTCACCGCCATAACGTGCAACAAAATCACCCGTGCGGCGCACATGATCTTTTAAGATACGGCCCGCATGACGCAAGCAAGCGTCGCCACATAGGTGACCGTGATCATCATTAAAACGCTTAAAAAGGTCGATATCGCATAACAGGATGCTCACTAGGGTTTGACGCCTAGACGCGACGCTCCACTCTTTGTGCAATTGCTCATTAAAATATTTACGATTGTAAATTTGGGTTAACTCATCCGTGGTGCTTATTTGTTGTAATTTAGCATTGGCACTTTCAAGCTGACGGTGGGTTTTCGTCAGTGTTAAATTTGTAGTCATTCGGGCAAACAGTTCATCTTTGGCGGCGGGCTTAGTGAGAAAATCATTACCGCCTGCAGCGTACCCCGCCTTCAGGTCATCCACCTGAGTATTACCGGTTAAAAACAACACTGGTAATTGATTCATGGTGTAACGTTCTCGAATCATTCGACAAACCTCATACCCTGAGATGCCCGGCATCATAACGTCAAGCAAAACCAAATCGACATCGTGAACAGACATAGCCGGATCATCGCCAAATAAAATATCCAACGCTTCTTGACCACTCGCGCATTGAGTGACCCGATAAGATTTAGACACCAACAAGGCATCAATAACCATGCGATTAACAGGGTCATCATCCACAAGTAATATGTGGTGTTTGTTTGGTTCTGACGCAAATGATTTTTTATCATTTGAGACTTCTTCACTCTTTGCGCCGACCTCATTATTGTTTACACACTTTATAGCAACAGTATTTACCAACTTAGCGCTACCAGATGTAAGCTCTTGATCATCAGTTAAAGCCGAGACATTAGACAGCCCAAGTTTAGCTAGGTCTGTTTTGAGGGACGACTGAGAGGATTGATTATCGCCAGCTTGAGATAAAAGAATTTTTCTCCTGTAATAAACATAATTTAAACACGACACTACCCCCGAAAACCCTACAATATAAAGAAGCGTCGCCCAAGCACTCGACCACCTAGACGACGCCACCCGAAAATCAAACGCTACAGCGCCGGCACTTAAATTATCTAAACCCGCCTTTGCGTCAATACCGTAATCGTTGGGATCAAGGTAGCGTATCCGCACCTGCCCTTTATTGTCACGCACGGACAACCAGGCCTGAGAAACAGCCGGCTCATCAACAGAACTATTTTGCGCCAAAACGTGGGGCGATCCAAGCAAGCTCAACAAGAACAAGCCACCTAAGAACGCACAAGTATTACCGAGCGCACAAAACCTAGCAATGAATTTATATATCGGGGAAATACACATTAATTTGAGACGTTACCAAATGGTCCGTTTGTGGATATTTATTTAGTATAGACCGCCGTTATCGATCTTCCACAAGGATACGCGGTGCTACAGGGTAGAGATAGATTAATCCGTCCCTAGCCGCTGCAATAACTGCGCTAAAAAGACGACCTCGAAAGAATATCAGCATATAACTTAAACGCCACACCTTACAGCTAAAAGTTATTTTATTACAATTAAGGACTACTGAATTAATATTCTAAGATCAAATTGAAATATGGATCTCAACAAGGATGCGGCTAGACACTTACACAGCAACAACGTTGACACGACAACTATATTAAAAGCAATACCAATAAAAAAGGAATCGCTAAAAAAGACCCTTACCGCAGCATCAAAAGCACATAACCCCCACAAAAAACATTGAATTTCGCTTAGCCGCCTACCGAATCCCCAATAGCACTAAGCTTAACTTTATCACTCTAGGTGCATTGCATCTAGAGTGATTTACTGTATTGTAAGCCCCTTCATCAGGTATGATTAAATCACCGAATAATAGTCGCACGTTTAAACAAATTCGGCTGAGACTTCTCGGGGCTTAGCGTTCCGTCGGGGGATTTTAATACAAATACTTTAGTGGTGTTTCTATCGATCTGCGAAATCTTCCCCCCAAAGTATTTACTAAACAAGACATCAAATTCCCCAGTCGCTTTCATCTGTTTTAACGCGTACTCCAAACGATCTGCCAATTCTGGCATCGTAGGCGTAACAAAAAAATGCACGGGGAATGGATAGAATATAACAATATCCTCGACCACAGAAAATTTATTTTTGAATTCAGGGTTAGCCGAAAACGGGTGATCGACCTCGCCAACCCCAAGAGAAATATAATCAAATCGTTTACGACTCAGCATTGGGAATAAGTATTGATACTCTTCCGCTTCAACCACATCAATACCGTTGAATTTAAATATACCAACATCAGTCCAAGCGAAGCCTTGACCAACCTTAAAGCGCCTAAATTCATCGAGGGAGTTAACACTCCAAAACCTACCCTCCTCCTCCAACCGTACAATAAGCCGACGGTAGCCTAAAAGGTTATTTAGAATTGGCTCACTCACCAGAATTGGCGGAAATTTAATAGACTCCGCCTCAGTGAGTGTGAGTGCGTTGGTGCGCCCCAAAAAACCACCAGAGAAAAAATGAATCATCCTGCCTTTTTCAATAAGCTTTCTTGTACGATGTGCATTGAATATAGTATCTTCGAATCCAATTTTGGCGGGGCCAAATTTAGATTGACTAATCTCAATAAGCCTCGTCGCTAAGGCGGTCTCATAGGGCACCCGACCCTCACCCAAACCGGCACGGTGAAAATTATAACGGGGTATACTTTCTGCATATGCGAAAGTAGAAACCACCAGCACCAGCACAGAGAAGGAAAGTGTCTTATTGACTAGTAGTCGGATGAGCCGAAATATCAATAGCATGTGATTATCAGTCAGGTATTGAAGTACTCTTAGTATAGTACATTCCGCCCAAACATTACTTAACGACCAAGCTAGACTAAGCGAATCAGCACACAACGTCATTGGCTCGCCATTAAACCATAACAAGCCCTCCCGTTAGACAGCGAAGTCATCAGCGAAAAAATGGCCGCCCTCCTATCACTCAGAATGTAATTACACGTAAAAAAAATGCATAATTACTTAGAGCAGATATCTAAGATTAGCAAAGATGCATTACGAAAAGGGTTTCAATCGAAAAACGAAGGGAGTTCATCTATTACTGTAAAAACAACACATCAAAGAGCAGAGACAAAGCCCTAGAGCAAACGCTTAAGCGCATTCACCCCTCGCTCAATTGGTCAGCAAAGAACCAAGCACGAATGCACAGAAAAAACAAAGACCGCGAATACAAAAGTACGCTCGACGCGATGAGCTTTTGGCCGGAGAAACAAACGAGTATCGGCGCAAGACCTTACGACCGAGGTCACATTGATATTTTTCACTGTTTTAATTTAAACATATACTTTAATGGTCATATTAACTATAACCCGATTAAAGCTATAAAAAATTTAATCACCGAGTATCTAGTAAATGCTGGATAGAAATCTGGCCCGATCTTCAGGTGAAATTTAGGTGACGTCACCCCTCAATTTATTGTAATTTATTACAATATATTACGATGACGAAAAATATATTAAAGTCGGAAACAAAAATCACGCCTACAAAATAAACGACCTGATCACCAGGCAGTCAAACAAAACCATTTATAGCTCGCCAGCAATCCCATTTAAATCCAAATCGGTATCCCTCCGCAAAGACAAGCAGTTCCGAAACCGAGACGGAAAACCCCAAAACCGAGACGAGAAGTCCCAAAACTGAGACAAGCGGAATATAATTCCCAAACAAAAACTAAGGTAAATTGAGCCAAAAACAACTGACCTATTACTATTTTGTGACAAAAATCACGCATTTTCTAAAAAATAAAAATAGTAAACCCGCAAACTTGTCACCCACCCTAAAAACACAACTGATTAACGCAAGACGGGTACAACCATTACCCGTTTAAGCTAGGATACAACGGCATTATCTTGTTAACCAAAATAATGTTTAGTCGGCAGAGAGACAACAAGCGACTATTTAACTGGAAAACTAATAAATTTAATAAAACCACACATAGGAAGTTGCAAAACAAAAAACTCAAAATAATAAATATTGTGAAAGTATAAAAAACGTAAGCCCGCGCACCATTAATGCGGCGATTGAAAATTCACCACACGTATCGCTTTATCAAGCCTTACACAGGTGGGTAATACTCGATCATTCCACACAAAGAAGACACAGGTAAATAATAATGAGAATAACAGACGAGAAATCGCCTACGACTAAACCACGCGCATATAAAAAGCTCGCGTGGGCCGTAGGCTTATTAATGGGGACCACTTTTGGGGCTCAAGCTGCAGTAGACCCGCTACGTGTTGAGGGGAATCAAATCCTCGCAGGAGGCAAAGTACAAGCATTTGGCGGCGTGAGCCTTTACTGGCACCAACAACCCTCAGCAGCCGGGTTTTATAATGAAGAGACGGTTGTTCGCCTTAAAAATGACATGAACGCAAAAGTCATTCGCGCAGCTATCGGCGTCAACCCGGACTTTAATACTGAGAACGCTTTAGCTTCAAATTTTTCAGGCTCAATGGCAGCGCTAGATAGAGTCGTTCAAGCGGCGGTCAAACATGACATGTACGTCATCATCGACTTCCACACCCATCACGCCGATGAACACGAGCAACTGGCGCATGACTTCTTTAGGGAAGCTTCCAGTAAATACGGTCATCTAGATAATGTCATTTACGAAGTTTGGAACGAACCTATCTTCCAAGATTGGGATGGCGCCTGGGGAACAACAATCAAACCCTATGCCGAGCGCGTTATCAGTACCATTCGAGCAAATGATCCGGACAACCTCGTTGTCGTCGGTACGCGCACTTACTCCCAACGTGTTGACGAAGCCTCGCGTAACCAAATCAATGACCCGAACGTTGCCTACACCCTGCACTTTTACGCCGGTACACACTCTGACGAGCTTCGTGGATTTGCTCAAACCGCACTCAACAATGGCGCCGCTTTATTCGCTACCGAATGGGGCACAGTTGATGCCAGCGGCAACGGCGGTGTTGATGAGGGTAATACCCGCGTCTGGATCGACTGGCTAAATGCTCGTGGCATCAGCCATGCAAACTGGTCCGCATCCAACCTACCCGAGACTTCCGCAATGTGGGACGGCGGTGGCAATTACACCCATTCAGGTCAGCTCGTGCGCGAATTAGTTGAAATGACCAATGGCGATATTGAGCCATCTTGCGACGCCGCCAGAGTCAGTGGTATCGGCAGGATTCAAGCAGAAGACTCTTGCCCTCAACAAGGTGTCAGAACCGAAGATACAAGCGATACTGGTGGCGGACTGAACGTCGGCTGGCTTGATGCTGGCGACTGGATGAGCTACCAGGTGGACTTGCCTGCGGGCGACTACACCATCAACTACCGAGTTGCTAGTGAAAATGGCGGTGGTCGATTGCAAATTGAACAAGGCGGCGGCACGCCTAGCTTTGGGCAAATCGATGTGCCTAGCACTAACGGCTGGCAGAATTGGCAGACCATCTCTCACGACATCACTCTTCCGACTTCGGGTCTGCAAAGCATTGCGATCGCTGTGGTGGAAGGCGGCTGGAATTTGAACTGGTTTGAAATTGTGCCCGACGGAACGTCAAGTTCAAGCAGCTCAAGTTCAAGTAGCTCAAACTCAAGTTCAAGCAGTTCAAGCAGCTCAAGCTCAAGCGGCGGTAGTGCTTGTAACGGCGTTAACGTTTACCCTAACTGGACAACCAAAGACTGGTCCGGTGGCCCGGTGACTCACAATGAGACTGGGGACCAAATGGTCTTCCAAGATGAGCTTTATGTTGCCAAATGGTTCACATCAACAATCCCTGGTAGTGATCAATCATGGTCACATATTGGCTCTTGTACAGGCGGGTCATCAAGCAGCTCCTCTTCAAGCTCCAGTAGCTCTTCTTCAAGTTCCAGCAGCTCTTCTAGCAGCTCAAGCTCGTCTAGCAGTTCAAGCAGTACTTCAAGTTCAGGCGGCGTCCCAACGGAAGTGAAGCTTGAAGCTGAAAGCTACACCACAAGTGCTGACAGCACGCCTGGCAATGAAGGCAACGGCCCGACTCGTGGCGATACAGATGTTGAAACCGTTAGCGATATCGGTGGCGGTAATAATGTCGGCTGGACGGAAAGCGGTGAGTGGCTCGAATACAGCCTTACTTTAAACGGAAGCAGCAATTACCGAATTGATGCACGCGTTGCCTCTGAACTCGGTGGTGGTATGTTCACCGTTGAAGTCGATGGCGGAAGTGTTGGCAATGCCTTTGTTATCGGTAATACCGGTGGCTGGCAGTCTTGGGATACGCTAAACACGGATGCGGGCTTTTTAACGGCCGGCAGCCATACAGTTCGAGTGCAAATCCAAGCCGGTCAATTTAACCTCAACTGGCTCAAGTTTGTCCCAGACTCCGGTAGCTCAAGTTCAAGCTCGTCTAGCTCATCAAGCTCTTCAAGTTCTTCAAGCAGCGGCTCTTTTGGTTTTGTTTCCCAGAACGGTCAATTAAGTGTTGAGAATGGCACCTTGGTTAACCGCAATGGCGCTCCAACTCAACTGCGCGGCTTAAGCTCTCACGGTCTTCAATGGTTTAGTAATTACATGAACGTTGATGCGCTAACGACTTTCCGCGATAGCTGGGGCCTGAACCTTATCCGTGCGGCGATGTACACTTGGGAAGGTGGCTATATTGCTGACCCAAGCGTTGAGAACCGCGTGCACGAGCTCATTGCTTTAGCAATTGAGCTAGACATCTATGTACTTGTTGATTGGCACATTTTGGTTGACCACGATCCAAATATCCACAAAGCAGAAGCGAAAGATTTCTTCAACCGTTTAGCCCAGCAATATGCTGGCGTGCCTAACGTGATCTATGAAATTGCTAACGAGCCTTCCAACGGCGGTGTTTGGGGTGACCCGACTTTCACAGGTTACAATGTGAATTGGGATCAGCACATTAAGCCTTACGCTGAAGAAGTGATTTCTGTTATTCGACAACATGACACACAAGTACCGATTATTGTCGGCACAGGTAGCTGGAGCCAAGACGTTCACCATGCAGCGGCCAATCCACTGCAAGGCAACGACATTATGTACGCCATTCACTTTTACGCTTGTGATCACGGCTCATGGTTACGTGACCGCGCTCGCGATGCGGTGAATAGCGGTCTGGCTTTATTCTCTACGGAATGGGGAACCACTGAGGCGAGCGGTAACGGCACCGTATGTACGAATGAAACCAACGATTGGTTAGACTTTTTTGCAGACAACAATATTTCTTGGGCTAACTGGAACGTCTCTGATAAGAATGAATCCAGCGCGTTATTTGTCGGCGGAACACCATCAACTCCCCCCGACGGTGGTGAGTGGGCTGATTTTAGGCTCACAGAGTCTGGTCGCTATGTACGTGACCGCTTAAGAAGTGGTCGTTAATGGAAAGTTATTTTACTGCTGGGAAATATGAACTGACCTAGAGTCAATATAATTGAAGCAAGGGGCAAATGGATTTGCCCCTTTTTTTATAGCCGACAACAAATCAACACAGCACAAAAACACTAACGTTAAATTAAAACCCACCTCAAGTAAGCCAGATAAAATTCACAGTCTAATGTTTTCCGACAAAAACCACACCCCGCTTTACAAGACAAAACAGAAAGCTAAAATAGCAAGCCAGCTAAGCAGTTATTAACCCTGAAAATACAACTGATTATCGCAAGCCCAATACAATCCCTTCACGATTAAGCTACCATATACCTGCATTATATCGTTACTCAAAAAATGCTTAGTCGGTCTACATATTACAARCGACTAATTAACAAAAAAACTAATAAAACTACACATAGAAAGTTAAAAACAACAAGGCAACAATAATAAACCTTGATAAGGGTATAAAAATCTACGCCCACACACCACTGTGCAGCGACTGAAAATTCACCATGCSTATGGTTTTACCAAGCCCTATGCCGGTGCGTAATGCCCAAAAAAAATCACACAAAATAAGAATATACAGGAAAAAACAATGAAGATAATAGACGAGAARTCGCCTACGACGGCTAAGCCACGCGCATGCAAAAAACTTGCATGGGCMGTAGGCTTATTAATGGGAGCCACATTTGGCGCCGATGCGGCCGTAGATCCGCTACGCGTTGTAGGGAATAGAGTCCTCGCCGGAGGCCAAGTGCAAGCCTTTGGTGGTATGAGCCTTTATTGGCACCAACAACCCTCAGCAGCAGGGTTTTACAACGAAGAGACCGTTGTTCGCCTTAAAAATGACATGAACGCAAAAGTCATTCGCGCGGCTATCGGCATCAAACCCGGGTTTAATGCTGAGAACAGCTTATCCGGCAACTGGGCAGGCTCCATGGCGGCACTAGATAGAGTCGTTCAAGCTGCGGTTAAACATGATATGTACGTCATCATCGACTTCCATTCGCATCACGCGGATGAAGAAGAGCAAATGGCACATGACTTCTTTAACGAGGTTTCCAACAAGTATGGCCACCTAGATAACGTCATCTACGAAGTTTGGAACGAGCCTATTTTTAATACATGGGATGGCGCTTGGGACGAGGTTATCAAGCCCTATGCCGAACGTGTTATCAGCACCATCCGAGCAAATGATGCGGACAACCTCGTCATCGTCGGTACGCGCACTTGGTCACAACGTGTTGACGAAGCCTCGCGCAACCAAATCAACGATCCGAACGTTGCCTACACCCTGCACTTTTACGCCGGAACACACTTTGACGACGTACGTGGCTTTGCTCAAACTGCACTCGATAACGGCGCCGCTTTATTCGCCACCGAATGGGGCACAGTTGATGCCAGCGGCAACGGCGGTATTGACGAAGGTAATACCCGCGCCTGGATCGACTGGTTAAATGCTCGTGGCATCAGCCATGCAAACTGGTCCGCATCCAACCTACCCGAAACTTCCGCAATGTGGGACGGTGGCGGCAATTACACCCAATCAGGCCAACTAGTACGTGAACTAGTTGAAATGACCAATCGTGACATTAGCCCTTCTTGTGATGTCTCTACGATCCATGGTATCGGCGTCATTCAAGCAGAAGATGCCTGCCCCCAACAAGGCACTAAAACCGAAAATACAAGCGACATTGGCGGCGGACTGAACGTTGGCTGGCTTGATGCCGGCGACTGGATGAGCTACGAAGTGGACTTGCCCGCTGGCAACTACAAAATCAACTACCGAATTGCCAGTGAAAATGGCGGCGGTCGATTGCAAATCGAACAAGGTGGCGGCACACCAAGTTTTGGCCAAATCGATATACCTAATACTAATGGCTGGCAGAATTGGCAGACCATTACTCAGGACATTACCGTTCCAAGCTCAGGCCCACAAAGTATTGCTATCTCGGTAGTGGATGGTGGCTGGAATTTAAACTGGTTTGAAATTGTGCCCGACGGAACGTCAAGCTCTAGCAGCTCATCAAGCAGCTCAAGCTCTTCCAGCAGCTCCTCCTCAAGCAATAGTTCAAGCAGCTCTAGTTCAAACGGTGGTGGCGGCGCTTGTAACGGCGTTAATGTTTACCCTAATTGGACGACAAAAGACTGGTCAGGCGGCCCCGTGACTCACAATGAGGCTGGCGACCAAATGGTCTTCCAAAACGATCTCTATGCTGCAAACTGGTACACCGCAACAATTCCTGGTAGCGATGGATCTTGGACATACCTTAACTCGTGCGCAGGCGCGTCATCGAGCAGCTCGTCGTCATCCTCTAGCTCCAGTAGCAGCTCGTCTAGCAGCTCAAGCAACGGTAGCTCAACAACGTCTAGCTCGTCGAGCAGCTCATCTAGCTCTAGCAGTTCATCTAGCTCTAGCAGTTCATCTAGCTCTAGCAGCTCGTCTAGTGGCGGTAACAAACCCATTGATCCTGGACATATGTCGAACCCATATTTGGGCGCGGACAAATATATTAACCCGAACTACGCCAATCTAATCGATACCTCTATTGCACAAATCAGCAACAACGCACTTGTCGAAAAGATGAACGCAATCAAAAGTGTTTCAACGGCAGTCTGGTTAGATCGCATCGAAGCCATTGGTGGTGGTGCTGAGAACGGCAACCGTAACAGCCTAGAACAGCACTTGTTGCAAGCTGTTGGGCAGCAAGGCGACAAGCCTATGGTGATCGAGATTGTTGTTTACAACCTCCCTAACCGTGACTGTGCTGCCCTCGCCTCAAACGGTACACTCGATTTTAATACTGGCGGTTTAGATACTTATAAAACAGACTACATTGATGTGATTGCGGATTTAATCCAAGACCCTCGTTTTGCTAGCCTGCGTATCGTCACCATTATCGAGCCGGACTCCTTGCCAAACATGATCACCAATGTGAGCGGCAACTTCCCCGACTGCAACTTTGTACAGCAAAACCGTGTTTACGAGCTCGGTATTCAGTATGCAGTTGAGCGTTTAACGCAAGCAGACAATACATACATTTACCTCGATATCGGTCACTCTGGCTGGTTAGGCTGGGATACCAATCTCGGTCCCACCGTGAGCTTCTACTCGCAAGTGCTTAGTGGCGCCAATAGCGGCGAAGGTTTTGATGCGATCGACGGTGTAGTAACCAACGTATCCAATTCAAGCCCCACAGAAGAGCCCTTCCTAACCGACTCAACGGCGACGATTGGCGGCCAGCAAGTGCGCTCAGCGGATTACTTCGAGTGGAACTTCATGTTCGACGAAAAGGACTTTGCCGAAGCACTACATGATGAGTTTGTCTCCAACGGCTTCTCTAACGACTTCGCTATCTTGATCGATACCTCTCGCAATGGCTGGGGCGGCAACGCTCGACCAACAGCAGAATCCTCCTCCAGCAACTTAAATACTTACGTGGATGAGTCTCGTATTGATCGTCGTTTCCATCGTGGCAACTGGTGCAACCCACAAGGTCAAGGCATGGGTGAGCGTCCACAAGTAGCGCCTTTTGGAGCAAGTAGCTCTATCGAGGCCTTTGTTTGGATTAAGCCACCCGGCGAATCTGACGGTTCCTCACAAGCGGAAGCTAACAACGAAGGCAAAGGTTTTGACAGAATGTGTGACCCGACTTTTATCGCCGTAAGCGGTCTACCAACAGGCGCACTACCTAACGCTCCTGTAGCCGGTCATTGGTTCCACGACCAGTTCGTGATGCTGATTGAAAATGCGCATCCGACTGTCACAGGTGTTAGCAGTACGTCATCAAGCTCAACATCCTCTAATAGCTCTAGCAGTTCTAGTAGCTCAAGCTCATCTAGCAGTACCTCAAGCTCTGGCGGAAACCCAACAGAGGTACAACTGGAAGCGGAAAGCTACACCGTTAGCAGTGATACCACCCAAGGAAACGAAGGCAATGGCCCCGCTCGTGGTGATACAGATGTTGAAACCACTAACGACATCGGTGGCGGCCACAATGTCGGCTGGACGGAAAGCGGTGAGTGGCTCGAATACAGTCTCACTTTAAACGGTGACAGTAATTACCGAATTGATGCACGTGTTGCCTCTGAAGTCGGCGGCGGTATGTTCACCGTTGAAATCGACGGCGTTAGCGCTGGCAATGCACTTGTTATCGGAAATACCGGTGGCTGGCAGTCTTGGGGTACGGTAAACACGGATGCGGGCTTCTTAACTGCGGGTAAGCACACGCTTCGAGTGCAAATCCAATCGGGCCAATTTAACCTTAACTGGCTCAAGTTTGTCCCGGACTCCGGCAGTTCAAGCTCTAGCTCTTCGAGCTCATCTAGTTCCACAAGCTCATCAAGCAGCGGCTCCTTTGGTTTTGTTTCTCAGAACGGTCAATTAAGTGTTGAGAACGGCACCCTAGTTAACCGTAACGGCGCCCCGACGCAACTGCGCGGTTTAAGCTCGCACGGTCTTCAATGGTTTAGCAATTACATGAACGTTGATGCGCTAACGACTTTCCGCGATAGCTGGGGTCTGAACCTTATCCGTGCAGCCATGTACACCTGGGAAGGCGGCTATATTGCTGACCCAAGCGTTGAGAACCGCGTGCACGAGATCATTGCACTGGCGATTGAGTTAGATATCTACGTACTCGTTGATTGGCACATTTTGGTTGACCACGATCCAAACATTCATAAAGCAGAAGCGAAAGATTTCTTCAGCCGTTTAGCCCAGCAATATGCGGGCGTGCCTAACGTGATATATGAAATTGCTAACGAGCCTTCAAACGGCGGTGTTTG
>NVXL01000260.1 GCA_002746115.1 Alteromonadaceae bacterium | reverse complement strand
CCAAACAACACATCATCCATCGTTACGCAAACACGCTTACCTTTTGGATCTTTTGAATCAATAATTAAACTCATCACTTTTTCCCCTTTGGTTAGTATGTTTGTAAGATACATTATATTTAATGCGTTGTACACATTATATTTAATGTTTATTAAATCATATGAATTATCTCTATGTGATGCGTGCGTGCTCGATTCCTACGAGACGTCGCTTCTCCGTCTCTCCGCTCGCACGCATCACAAGAACGCTAAATCAACATCAGTACTAGAATCAGAAGACTGTCGATCAGACACCGAATGACAAACAGCATATTGAACAACACCATTCAAATTAAGACTTACCAAGCAATCCGTTAAACGCTCAACATAATAGCCAATCTTTTCAAATTCAACTGACGTTAGACTGGTGATCTTCTCATCCATTTCAACTTCTAAGATAAGTAAATCATTAATAGAACCGGCAATATAGAACTTAGCGGAAGGGAAAGGATGAATGGTTTTTACAACAGGAGGAGCCTCATCCCCAACCTTAACACCAGGCTTACTACTAACATTATTACTAGATAAAGGAGGATTTTCTTTATCAACCGATCCCATAACCACTTCATCAGTGACAGAGACGGCAGGATCACCAGACGATAAAGCTTTTGATAGATTGTACAAAAAACCGGTAATAGCCAAGAGAAGAATAAATCCAAAAACAAGAAGACGTTTGTCTTTATAGATAGGTTTCGATTCCATCGATTGCTTAACGATGCCAGTGGCCGTTGACTCGTAACAGTCAAAGACTCGTTTATCAGCTGTATATCGCTTTGGGTCGCCTGAGTAATGTGATATTGATTTGCCACTGCTTTCTGCATCGTGAGGAAACTCCTTCCAAGAATTTTTCCACCAAGGGAGAACACCAGAGACATTACGGTGACGATAAGCACCTTCGAGAACTTGCCGAACCTCCCTGTTAACCTTGGCTATATTTGTTGTTGATAAATAAATATCCCAATTAAAATGACGATGTTCATCAATCGCTTGCTCTAAAGTTGCTGGTCTACCATCAACTTCGGCCTGATCAGGCCCGCCAGGGTAATCTAACGAAGATAATTTAAAAGTAGGGCGTGTGGGCAAAACACGCTGTACTTCATCCATTAAAATCAATGCACCAGGAGGAGCCCAGTGAAAGAAACGAGCCATCGACTTGAAACCCGCTAGAGAATGCGGAACATACAAAATATCAGCAGTTTTAGGGAATTTAATACCATAGACTTTTTCGATACGAACAAGACTATTTAACCCCCTAACATTAGTAACAAGAACCCTACCCTCTTTTAGAGCTTCAATCGCAACACGATCGACGAGTGCTGATGTCTTATATGACCCCGGTGGGCCATGATGCGCAACAGCAGTCATTTACAAAATCGCCATAACTAGACGAGTAACATAAGCATTCATCAAAATATTTAAACACTCAGGGAGCTTAAAGAATGTGATATAGCCCATTGTTGTACTATCAACAGTACCCCAAGCATCATTAATAGAATCGCTCAAATTCAAAGATTCAATGACCTCCTTTGCCACATCCCATGAGAACTTCAAAAAGACAATCTGAGATTCCATCATCCATATAACATACCAAGAAGTTATCTTGATAAAGGCAGAATCAAAGAATGTATAAACATCATTATTCAACCAATCACTAACAAGCTGAAAAAACTCTATCATGAAGACTTACCTCCCAAGACAATAGCTAGACCTAAAAACGTAGATACCATAACCAAAATATTACCAATACCACCTAACTGTGACGTCCATTTGTACCAGCTCAAATCAACATCAACACCGTAAACATTAATAACATGTTCATCAATAGTGCCGGAACCGGACAAACTAACAGAGAAAGAGGAAGAGATTTCATTCTTGATTTGATTCCAGGTGTCCTTTAATTCCTGCTTTTTCAATGCGCGCTGATTAACATCTTCATCAGAAAAAGAACCACTGGGGCCAATAACTAAACCCTGACCTTCTAAAATTCCCGTTTGTTTTTTCAATTCATCAACAACATCCGAGGAACCACCATCACTCTCACCATCAGCAAGATTATCAATAGCATTCTTAATCTCACCTAAAGCAGAAATAGAATTATCTATAGCATCCGTTATAGATTCCGCACTATTTTGAGTCACAAGATCGTTAGCTGTCGAAGAGTTTTCTATGGCTGCAACAACCGAAGAAAAATCACCTGAATCTCCACCGCCACTGTCACTTCCCGGTATAGGTTGAGAAATAGGGGCATCCTCTGGATTTGGAGCAGGGGGATCATTTGGTTCAACATCAGGGTCAGCTAATGTTAAATTCATTTTTGCAAGACAAAAAGAACCATACAAAATAGTATAATTTGGCGGGGGAACATTGTAACAATGATAATTAACATCGGTATTAGATTGAACCCCTATAAAGATAGTAATACTACTAGAAGGAACACTATTATTACCTGGTGTCCTTACAAATGAATGCCACCAACCACCCAAATCTCCAGCAGTAAAACCCGCATCAAAAATATAATCATCAGGTAACGAATCATAAAGATTAAAATTAAACTGATTTACATACCACGCGTACCAAAAATCTAAAGTTCCTTCAATACCCTCTTGACCATGGTTAAAAGTACTACTCATAGCTTTAGGGCCTAAAGTAGGATGATAAGGTTTAATCCAAGACATGTAATCAAGTACATAAAGATCAGTTCGACCCGTTGTTGCTGGAGCCCCAGGATTAACAACAACATTATCAAAAACACAAGATTCACCTTCCTCGTTATATCCAGGATCACAACCACAATCTGAATAACCACTAGGGGTTGATGTATCAACCGCAATACCCGTTCCTTGGATATCAAATAATTTGCAACTAGAATTTTCGACATTAGTTTCAGACAAAATCGAATAATAACAAATATCAGTACCGTTAGTACGAGGATAAACATAGTAAGGCTGACCGTTCAAATCAACTTCTATAGAGCCTTTTTTAAGAGTTTCAATATCATTAGTGCAACTACCATTATCATCAAAAGGATCATCAACGGGATCATCAACGGGATCATCAACGGGATCATCAACAGGATCATCAACAGGATCATCAACAGGAGCTGTTCCACCATAAGGATACGTATCAACACCGTTTAAGACACCATCAGAATCTGTATCATACAAATCCCAATTTTCACCAGGAGGGCAAGCGTAATAATTCCAACTACTAAGATATTCTTCCTGTAACGCATATAAATATGTACAGGAATCTCCACCGACTGCTGAAGTCCCAACCAAACAAGTTTTATTATCAATAGATACAACAGATACGCGATAGTAACTATCACTTTCAGCCGCACAACGATCTGAAAACCATAAAAGTTCAGCAAAAGAACTCGAAGATAAAGTAAGCAGAAATAAAAAAAGGATTTTTTTCATAAATAGCACCCAAAAAAATAGAGGCCGAAGCCTCTACTTAGCGGAATGAACTCCGTATACGAAGCTATACCAGAATGATATGGCAATAATTACCGATATCATTTACCCAACAATTTATAAACAAGAGCCAAACCAACAACAACGGCAGCCATAGCAATCAAGCCAGAAACAACCAAACCAACAGAAGTAGCACCACCAGCCATAGCGGTAGTAACTTCAGTGTTCTGGTCATCTGTAAGAGCCATAACCATAGGTGAAGCCAAAACGGAACCTAAAACAGTTCCACCAACTACAGCCCATTTACCTGATTTCTGCTTAGCTTCTAAAAGTAACGACTTTGATTTTGACATTTATTTCTATCTCCTCAGATAGTAATTAACCCTTACGCATTAGCGCAAGTACACGCCCAGTGACATGTCCGGTGACGTACGCCATGATGTTGGCGAACAAAACTGTATTAAACAACACCAGATCAAAAGCCATTGCATTCTCAAAAACTAACGTAAAGTTATTAAGAGCTAAGACCCAAGATTGAATATCCTCTGACGTTGCATCCATAATTAGCTAGCTTTCTGAACTGATGCAGGAAGCTTAGATTTAGATTTTGAAATAATATGAGCTGGTATATCAGAATCAATACCAGAGAAAGAACGATCCAGTACTGTAGGAAGACCATCACCAGGGAGGGTTTTAGAAATACCTATTTTTCCATTATAAGACCATTCACGAACTTGACCCTCAACCTCGATAGTAGAACCAACAAGAGATCGATAATGTGTATCAAGACCCTGTGCTATCTGATCATCACTGATTTTCACATCTGTAATCACAGGCTCTAAACCATACTTACCCTGTTTCATGTACTGCAAACCAATAGTAGATTTATAAGTAACTACCTTAGTTTCTTTATCTATAAATTCGCCTTTAACAACGCCCAGAACTTCGCCTTTAAACACTATTTGCATGATAACCACTCTTTTTTTAACGATTGATTATGTCCATTTGTCTGGACACTGAATGTATGAACTATGGACATCCTAGCATCACGTGTTCAAAATAGCTAGAATCCCACTTGAGAGCAGAGAGGGATAAACAACGGAAACCGTAATGACAAATAGAAAAACACCTAAACCAAAACAGATCGGCGTTACGGAAGACGTTAAAACTGAAATAGATGCCTTATGTGAAATGAGGGATTTATCACAATCTGAACTTATGGATGAACTATGGAAGCTGTACAAGAAAGAAAACCCAGAGCACAAGAAACGAGTAACGCAGTACGTAAAAATGAAAGCAGAGTTGTTATCGAAATTGAAGAAATAACACTTAGAGAAATCAAGATATATGCTGATGCAGACAACATAGATTTAGAGAAATTAGTAAAAAGAATGATTCAAAAAGTATAGATAATTAAGGGGCGATCTGGGGCGCTCCTTTTTTTTGGCCTAAAGAAAGCCGATCCCTGCGCGCAACTTGCCCGAACAAAAAGACGTCCGCCCCGCCCTACGGGTCACTATGTGATTACTTACTAAACCGTCTGCCGACAGCACCCATTGCATGGGCAGGCGAATTAAAAGAAAAACCGCGATTAAAGAAGTAGGCAAAAACAAAAAAGTGTTTGGGGGGTTGGGCAATGTTTCGCGCAGAATATAGACACTAATCAAAAAACTCATTGAGTCTTCTTTTTTTGTTATTCCCTACATTCAAGCGTGAAGGGCACGGAACTATCATCTATCAAATTATTTTTTTTCTCTTTTAGAACATCGAACAACAGAGAAATAACACTGTAAAAAAGTAACTCGCTAAAAAACAATACAGGAGAAAAATAATATTTTGACAGACGAGAGCCCCTAAAGAACAAGACTATATCTCGCGAAGCGAGAAGAATTTTTTTTCATAATAACATTATATTTAATGTTTTATGTAAAACACAAAATACAACATTATAAATAATGTGTGACTAAAAAATAGAGCTAAAAACCAATTTAGGGTTTTATCACTACATTGATACTAGGACAAAGGGCCAATCAAAGACTGTCCAGACGTCCATACATCCAGACTAAGAGAGTTGGATAGAACAATAAACAATCAAAAGCCACAAGAGGAGTATTTAACACCTAATGTGGCTTTTGATTTCAATAAACTGTAAAACCTTCAAAAAAACACAAGAAACATTATATTTAATGCTACTTGTCATCACCAATATTAAATCTTGGTTGTTCGACATCTTCAAAACTCTCAATCCAATTACACACAGATTTAAATATTTTTTCAGTGTCATCATTGAACACGCGAGCATTTTCAACCCAAATCAAAACCCGAGCTTTGAGTTTGTGCTTTGCTATCAGGCGAAGATGATTCACCGTCAACGCTCCAATATCTTCAATATCTGAGGTTTCCGCTCTCTTCTCTTCTTCCTTACCAATCATCATTTCGAGATTTTCTTTAACCTCATAAACAGATTTAAGATGTTTAGAAAATCGCAATTGAACCTTGCCCGTGTAGCAAATCGCATACTCTTGATACAAGGACTTAAAGCGTGCGGCTTGGCTTCGATAATGCAGGCGCTCATCATCAGACAACCCTTTTCGAGTTAAAGCCTTACTGGCAAAGTAATACTTAAACAAGAAACCGATAGCGGTATAGGTTACTACCTCAGACCCATTATTGTACTTTTTTACACTAAATGGGTCTTTGTGATAACCCTTGGTAATCTCACTTGAAACCGTCCATTCATCACTATTACAAGAATCTTCTAACGAGATACCAACATCTAAACCCTTAGTAACATAGCTAGAAATGTTCTCCATCACCGCCTTGATTTTGGTGGGAAGCTCCTCACCTTGCTTATGGTGAGGGTTGTCTTTCAAGTACTGAATAACTTGCTCAGAACTTGCAGACCACTGCAAATCAATACCCTTTTCATAACTAGGTATTAAGTAACCTTCCTTACGACGATTTTTAAAATAAGTTTTATAACGAGGAAAAAGCTCATCATGCATTTTATTAATGTCAGGTTTCTTATCCAGAAACAAAACAATATGCTTGTGGGGATGATGACCATTAGACTCTGAATACTTATATTCAGATGCGTCTATGTAGTACAACAACCCATGGCGATCACAAAATCCTTTCCACGCCTTGCCATTACGCAGTGACGTAATGCTCTCATTAGAACCCATGAGAGTTTGCTTTAACGGGAAATTCTTCTTATGGCGCATGGTAGTAGTCATCAACACAATATAACCGCCACGCTTATAATGGTTGTATATCGTAATATTGACCTCTTTCTTGTGACATTCCGCCACGATCGGCTGACATGTCGGGCATAAATGCACAGAATCACAACTCATCAAACCAGACATATAAGCTTTATAAAGCTTGCCTGGTTTCTTCTCAACATTCACACGAACGTTAGAAACGTTGTCAGCCATCCAAGCATAATCGGCCGAGTTTAGATCGTGACGACCATCATTGAATTCATCAAATCCAAAAATAGAGGGTTTTTCAGGTCTATAAGAAGTACTCACAGATTGGCAAGCACCACAGCGATAGAACTTAACACCCACCCGATGATGAGACCAAGCCTCCCATGACATGGCTTTACGAAATTGGCCCGTTTCCTCATCCAAACAGTAACGGCCCTTACGAATCTGGCTAAGAGGTATATAACGCTCATAACCAGAACCATCTACCAAACGGTAGTGCGTAAGCTTGTTTTCACGAGTCGAGTGGAAGACACCCGAACGGCGTTTATCCTTCCAGTGAGTACCTTCGGATTCTATTGGTAAGTATACAAAATCACCCGCAGTGTTGAGTATTTCCTTAACAATGGAGTGTAAAACGTAAACTTTTTTATGAGGTTCGTAAGCCTTGAAAGCCTTATAGAACGTGGTCTCTAGAGCGTTGAGAGGCCCGTAGGGTGAAGATTGTTCCGTATTACTACCAAGGGGCTTTTTCGCTTCGCTCAAAGCCTGAGAACCAACAAGAACAGGAGAGCCTAAAAGAGGTGTTAGAGAGTCGTAAACCTGCGATTGATCAATCGCAACAGGGGCGCTATAATTCGTCATGTCCAAAGCCTAAGTATCTGTCAGAGGGTATTCAGCTAGAGGATCTATAAGGCTCAGTTGTTTCAGCAACTGGGCCTTTCTTCTGTCTGAAATTTGTGTGTGCAGTGGAATAGTAATCACCTATTTGCCTTTCTGCAACGTGACTACTTTTTGATCGTTATCAACAGACATCTTCTATATCCGTTTGACCATCATTATACTTATTCAACAACGAAGGCTTAACGATCTTCTTATAGATCTCATTTCTAGCGTCAGCGACACTTTCAATGGAACCATCCTTAATACCATTCTGAATAAACTTGCGCCCTGAGGTCGATTTAGGAACGGACAGCTCTAAATATCCAAACAAAACTTCATCAACAAGCGTGACACA
>NVXL01000259.1 GCA_002746115.1 Alteromonadaceae bacterium | reverse complement strand
AAGACGAGCTGCTTGAAGACGAGCTGCTTGAAGATGAACTGCTTGAAGAGCCACCCGAAGACGAGCTGCTTGACGAGCTACTTGAAGATGAGCTGCTTGACGAGGATGAAGAGCTTGAGCCTTCTCCGCAAGCAACACCGTTAAGCGTAAACGCTGAGATGATTTGAATTGGTGCGCCACCTTTACTTAGAGAAAAACCAAAGCTCGAAGTGCCGCCGTTAGCTGCTAACTCACCATTCCAATGTCCGGCGACGTTTGATGCTGTTATCGTGTTGCCGACAGCGCTAAACGAGGCATTCCAACCACTATCAAAGCTTTCGCCTGAGCCAAGCGCCCAAGTAAAGTCATATCCGCTAATTTGAGTGCTGCTGGTATTGGTAACAACGATATCGACTTGGCCACCGCTACCCCAATCGTTTGAAACTGTATAGTCAACGGAACAGAACCCACCCGAACCACCAGTGGAGCTGCTTGATGAGCTGCTCGAACTGCTTGACGAAGAACTGCTTGAACCATTTGAAGAGCTACTTGAAGAGCTACTTGATGAGCTTGAAGAACTTGATGAGCTACTTGAAGAACTGCTAGTACCCGGATCACAGCCAACAAGGCCGCCACATGGGTCAATACTGCCTTCAACCAACCAAAGGTTATCAATGAAAACATCGCTATTGCTATTGCCAATATTCATGACAACACGAGCATCGTTCAACGAAGTACCTGGGAAGGTGTAAGAGAAGCGTTGCATCGTAGTGGTTAAGCTTTGACCGCTGCCAGTACCTGAGAAATCTTCCCAAGGCGAAACAGTGCGCTCCACTTTAATTTCTGCATTGCGGTTAGACGCCGCGCGAGCATCAAAAGCGAAAGTATAAGTTTTAGAGCTGCTTAAAGTGATAGAGCCTTGAGTCGGCTGAATGTGCCAGCTCTGGTCACTGCCGTTGGCGATATTGACATGATAAACACCCGACTCAACGGAACAAGAAGCCGAACCGCTTGAAAATCCGCATTCCCAACCCGTGCTACCGCCTTCAAAGTCACCATTTGAGAGCAAGTTAATTGCCATAGATGGATCTGGAGTAGCGGTTGGTTCCGGTGTAGGGGTCGGTTCGCCGCCAATAGGATCAAGAGCGAATAGGGCAGGTGCAACTTCAGTAGCGAAATAGGCAACCGGCACCAAGCTTGCGTTTGCATCAATTGAGATCTCACGCGATGACCAACCAGTGCCATTCAGCGAGAACATTTTCAAACCAGGCTGAGAGCCAAAGCCTGGCATATCCGGGTCATTCGCGTTGGTCCAGTTATTGGGGCCCAAGACCATTTTACCTGCCCAAGAATCACCAGGGTTGGCGCCATCGTGGGTACGACTAACAGCGTTCTCGATATTGTTGTAACCATTGGCCGTAAACATCGCCAAGTTAACCGCATTAATACCGGCAACATGATCCAAAGTTTTAACGGCACCGCGAGCAAAACGAGCGGCGTCAGCGTTGTTGGCTTGTGCCTTACTAATTTCGGCAGCAGCCATCATGATACGACCATCGTTAAGCGCCATACGATGAGAACCCCAGCGCACGTTGTTATCGACGTTGTCTTGGTCGCCATTGTTCCATTGGTTGGAGTTCGGATCCCAAGTCACACCTGGGTAGCCTTTAGATTGCTGAGCGTAAATCGCTTCAGCTTTTTGTAGGATATTGGTTTTTAAAGTGCCAAGATCCATACTGATGGCCGCTTCGTGAGTTAGCAATGAGAGGTTACCCTCCATCGCGACAGCACCCCACCAGTAAGATGAAGCCTCGTTAAAGCGTACATGGCTGGTGACTTGTGCGCCAAATTGCGCGGCATCGCCACTTTGACCAAGTTTTTCTGCGGCAATATAAAGCTCAACGATGGCCGTGTACTCGTCATCTTCAGTGTTGTTTCTATCGCCGGCACAGTTGTTGTTGTTGGATTTCGGATCACGTATCAAGCCAGAAACATCATTATCCGGATACATGCCGCCCTCACCACCAAACTTGTTTTGTTGGTTACAGGTAAATGGCTCATTTTGTGCATTGTTTAATGCGGTTTTTGCTAAGTTATAAGACGCTGTTGCGTCGGCTGAACTACCGAAACTCGCGTGTACACGCGCCATAGCGGCTAATGAACGAGCCGTTGCAAAGGTGGCCTTAGTTTCAGGTTCTGAAATACAGGTTCCGCCTGAGTGCGGCGAGCACGGTGCCCAAGACTGAATGTTGGTATGCAGCTTAGGGATGGCGAGGTTACGTGGGTTGTTCATCACGTGGTTAAACTGATCCGTCAGCACTTTGAGCTGATCATAAACCGTTTTTGCACCAGGGAAGTTGCTGCTGTAATAGGTGTTGATGCTAGGGTAAGTCTCTAGCATATTGATTAATGCCCAACTCGCCTCAGCGGTATTTGTTGGGTATGCGCCATTGTCGCCAGCGTCTTTTACATAGTTAAAACTGAGGCTTATATTCGCCCAGTTATTAACCGAGTTAGTAAATGTGGCCGAACCTTCATGGTCTTTGAAATAATCAAAGAATTCGTATTTGAGGTTGCCGTAGGGGTCGTTAGAGATATCAAAGGCTGCGGACTGATTGCCGCCAACACTTAAGCGTAAGCCTGAGCCGTTATCCGTACATTCAGAGAAGTCGATGATATAAAAGCTATCACCTGAGCTTTTATCATTTGATACGTAAGTATCTTCAGTGCCGGAGCAGTTTGAGCCACTCAAAGACCAGTTAATTGACCCTTGGTTATTGCTTAAGTACAAGCCGGTTTTGGCGGCCTGCGGTAGATAACCTGCATAGTTGACGCGAAAGGGATTGTTCATCTGGCTGCCGTCATCTGCCGCAAAAGCAGCGCCGGTGCCGAAACTCGTGATTAGTCCGCCTAACATTAAAGCAGCAAGTGGCCGCTGTTTGGCGTGTAGTGGTTTTCTCATCTTTGGGTGCCTCTAATAATTATATTTTTATAGGTAAAAGCAAAGCGAAACTTGGGACTCCGAGTTTGGAACTTAAAGTGGGGGGAGTACCCAGCTAAAAGAGAACTTCCATGAATTCATCCAAGCTTATTCTTCGTTGTTATTATGTTTATCGATTATATTTATCAGTAATTCAGCGACGATCGAAAGATCCTTTGTGTGGTATTAAGTCTTAACTTGACTCGCCGCTGTTTACGCTTGCCATACTGCCTGTTATTGATCGATCTTATCGTCCGTGTTTGCGGTTCTGATGGATCATGGGCGTCCCATTTAGTTAGTTTTCGTAAGGTGGGACGGTAGCGATTATCGAATACATCGATATTACCCCTGTATTTGGCACTAATTTCGTCTTTTGGTCGTTTTTCCCCTTGTGCGTCCGGGGCGGCATTAAGAAGTGTAATTTTGGTGACTTACTGCGAGTAGGGTCTAAATGTTCACTGATTCAGCGCTTTGGCTTGGGTGTGATTAGGCCTATTCGGCAAGAGAGAGATCAGGAATTAAAAGGGAAGAGGGGAGGGGCGAGAGATGGGGGAAGATGGGGACGGTAGAGCTTAGAACGAAAGAGGAGAAACTGAGACTGGCAATAAAAAAGGCGCTCCAAACGGAACGCCTTACTAAAAATTTATCACTGTAGTTATCAATATTGATACAAACTGAGCTGTAAACAGGAGTGTAAGCAACAGTGTAAAAGCGTGACTAAGCGATGCTAGTCACGCACACCCTTATGGCGCGGAGCTACAAGCAACGCCGTTCAAAGTAAAGCCTGTCACAATGTCGACAGGGGCTGAGCTATCGCTGACTTGGAAACCGAATGACGAGGTGCCGCCGTTTGCACTTAATTCGCCATTCCAGTGACCAGCCACGTTACTTGCCGTCACTGTATTGCCAACACTACTAAAGCTTGCATTCCAACCACTAGAGAAGCTTTCGTCTGCGCCTAAAGTCCAAGACAAGTCATAGCCGCTGATCGCTGAAGCGCCAGTGTTAGTCACAGTCAGATCAATTTGTCCGCCGGAACCCCAATCGTTGCTAACAACGTAGCTGACTGAACAAGTGCTGCCGCTGCCGCCGCTAGAAGAACTGCTAGAACTTGAAGAGCTAGACGAGCTGCTTGAAGAGCTTGAAGAACTGCTAGAACTTGAAGAGCTAGACGAGCTGCTTGAAGAGCTTGAAGAACTGCTAGAGCTTGAAGAACTAGACGAGCTGCTTGAAGAGCTAGAAGAACTGCTAGAACTTGAAGAACTAGACGAGCTGCTAGAGCTAGAAGAACTGCTAGAGCTTGAAGAACTAGAAGAACTGCTGGAGCCACAACCAACATTGCCCGCACACGGATCATCATTCCCTTCAACTAACCAAACATTATCAATATAGACATCAGAGTTACCGTTGCCGATATTCATCACAACACGCGCATCATTAAGCGACGAACTTATTGGGAAGGTATAAGAAAAACGCTGCATCGTGGTAGTAAGACTTTGACCTGTACCCGTTGCCGAAAAATCTTCCCAAGGCGATACACTGCGCTCAACTTTAATTTCAGTATTACGGTTAGCATTCGAGCGTGCATCAAAAGCAAAGGTATAACTAGAGCCACCCGTCAGCGAAAGCGGCCCTTGCAAGGGCTGAATGTGCCAAGTAGCCGTACTGCCGTTACTAATATCAACGTGATAAACACCGGACTCAACCGCACAAGTCGCCGTACCGCCATTCAAAGTGCAATCCCAGCCGGTAGTACCGCTTGAGAAATCACCGTTAGCCAGCAAATTCACCGCTAAAGGCGCTTCCGCAGTAACAGCCATTGCCGTCGCGTCTGCCGAATTACCAATCGCGTTAAACGCTTCAAGCCATACAAAGTAAGTTGTGGAAGGGCTCAAACCCGTCAAAGTCGCGCTAGTAGCATTGGCTGTCACAGTAGTCGTTGCACTAGCAGGTTTACTGTTCACCGTATTGTGGTATACGTTATAACCTTGCTCAGCATCGTCATTCGTCCCAGCGTTATCCACCCAAGACAAGGCAACTGTCGTCGCTGTCGGCGCTGCGGCAAAAGCCGTTGGTGCCGCAGGAGCATTCGTAATCGGAGCCACCGGTCCGCCAATTGGGTCTAAGTTAAACAAAGCAGGCGCCACTTCCATTGCAAAGTAAGCCACCGGTACCAAGGATGCGTTCGCATCAATCGATATCTCACGCGATGACCAGCCAGTGCCCGTTAGTGCAAACATTTTCAAACCCGGCTGAGAGCCAAATGCAGGCATAGCGGGGTCGTTAGCATTAGTCCAATTGTTCGGACCTAATACCATTTTACCTGCCCATGAATCGCTAGAGTTAGCGCCATCGTGAGTACGTGTCACGGCGTTTTCAATATTGCTGTAACCACTAGCGGTATACATCGCAAGGTTAATTGCGTTAATACCAGAGACGTGATCAAGTACTTTTACCGCACCGCGAGCAAAACGCGCCGCGTCAGTAGCATTTAATTGTGCTTTGCTAATTTCCGCAGCCGCCATCATAATACGTGCGTCATTTAGCGCCATACGGTGGGAGCCCCAGCGTACATTATTATCGACGTTATCTTGGTCGCCATTGTTCCACTGTGTGGAGTTAGGATCCCAAGTAACACCTGGGTAGCCCTGTGATTGTTGGCTGTAGATCTCATCCGCTTTTAACAGAATGTTACTCTTCAAAGTGCTCAGATCCATACTGATAATGGATTCATTAGTTAACAGCGATAAGTTACCTTCCATCGCCACAGCGCCCCACCAATAAGAGGATGCCTCGCTAAAACGAGTATGGCTAATGACTTGAGAGCGGAACTGAGTCGCATCAGCGGTTTCGCCCAGTTTTTCAGCCGCAATATAAAGCTCAACAATGGCCGAGTACTGATCATCTTCAGTGTTATTGCTATCCGCCACACAATTGTCGTCATTCACCTTCGGGTTACGAATCAAACCGGTGATGTCGTTATCTGGGTACATGCCACCTTCGCCACCAAATTTATTTTGCTGGTTACAAGTAAAGGCTTCGTTTTCGGCATTCGTCAAAGCTGTTTTGGCAAGGTTATAAGCGGAAGTTGCGTCAGCAGAGGTGCCGTGGTCTGAGTGCAAGCGCGCCATCGCCGCTAAGGTACGAGCAGTTGCGTAAGTTGCTTTGGTCTCAGGCTCAGAAATACAAGTCCCGCTACCATGGGGGAAACAAGGCGCCCAGGATTGAATGTTGGTATGAAACTTAGGAATCGCCAAGTTACGCGGGTTGTTCATCGCGTGGTCGAATTGCTCGGTCAAAACTTTAAGCTGGTCGTAAACCGTCCTCGCACCAGTAAAGTTGTTGCTGTAATAACTGTTAATGCTAGGGTAGGTCTCTAGCATGTTAATAAGCGCCCATGAAGCTTCGGCTGTGTTGGTAGGGTAAGCACCGTTATCACCAGCATCTTTCACGTAACTAAAGCTAAAGCTCAAATTGCCCCAGTTGTTAACGGTATTGGTAAAGGTCGCTGAGCCTTCGTGATCTTTAAAGTAGTCGAAGAACTCGTATTTTAGATTGCCGTAAGGATCGCTTGAAATGTCAAAGGCATCGGATTGGTCGGTGCCCACGCTTAAGCGCACATTATTGGCTGGGTCAGTACATTCAGAGAAGTCGATAATATAGAAGCTGTCGCCGGAGCTTTTATCGTTGGCGACGTAAGTGTCTTCTGTTCCAGAACAGTTTGTGCCACTCAAAGTCCAGTTAATAGGGCCTTGGTTATTACTGAGATAAAGGCCTGTTTTTGCCGCTTGGGGTAGATAGCCTGCATAATTGACACGGAAGGGGTCATTCATCTGGCTGCCATCATCTGCAGCAAATACTGCAGCGCTGCCGAAGCTTGTCATTAATCCACCTAAGATTAAGGTCGCAAGCGGTTTTTGTTTAAACTGTACTGGTTTAATGTGTGTTGGTTTAGTTTGTAGTGATGTAGCGTGTGGTGGTTTTCTCATTTAACGTAATCTCATTTAATTATATTTATAAGTACAGAGAGATACGAAGCTTGAACTTTTAATGTCCTTAAGCAAACATCTTTTGTGTGGCGTTCAAGCGTAATTTCGTTGTTACTATCTCTATTGCTAGTTCTATCGTAAGTTCTACTGCAAGTTCTTCTGTTATGTCTTTCTGTTCTGTTGTTTAACCATTTGACGCCCCTTCTGGCATGTTTTTTAATAAGTTAGGGCGGCAAGCTGGAATCGATTGTAGCGGTTTTGTTCGGACTTGCCTATGGTTTTTTGGCGCCTATTTCATCTTTTCGGCGGGATAATGCCTTTTTGTTGGGCGTTTAATGGCCTAAAGCGGCATGGTAAAGGGCTTGGTGTTGGCTAAGAAATGAGCAGGTGGGCGCTAACGACCAACAAGGTATTGCTCATCATTGGCAGCATCGTATGGTAAAACGTTCGACTTTAATTTGGTAATCAGCAAATTTATTATGATGATACTGTGGTAAACCCATCCTAAAACACTAGGATTCTAGGATAGTTAATTTGGGCAAAAGTACGACCATAAAGTGGGTGGCTACAGATATCCTTAATGCGGAAATTCAGATCGCGTGCCACACTTACTTCGCTGCCGTTACCGTAGGCAAAGCTCGCATACGTACCGAAAGGCATTGCTTCAAAGCGGTTCGCAATCAACTGTTCTGCGCTGCTCCCCTGCATCGTCGAGACCTCGGCAAGGCGGCCTTGTTTGTTATGTCCGTAATTAACAACTCGGCCACTTGGGTAGGTCATTTGCTCTAGCTTACCGCCTTTCGCGTAGTGATATTCCACCGCATATTGCTGCGCACCAATGCTGTAATGATGCTTAGCGACTTGGCCGCGGTGGTTATATTCATAATAGCTTGTGCCAGTACTCTGATGAACCTCGGCAATACGGCCAATGAGGTATTGCTCATCATTGGTAGCATCGTTTGCTTGGTGCGTCTGACGTGCATCGTAGACATAATGAATATTCTCATCGTTAGCCGAAGGGTAGATAACATCTGTTACGCGACCAATTAGGTCGTGACGGTATTGAGTGGTTTCACCGCGCGCATCGACTTTTTCAATCATGCGGCCAGCAATATCATACTTAAAGTAGCTGCTGCCAGTATCTGGACTAATCTGCTCGATTTTTTCACCAAAACCGTTGTAGCGATATTGAGTGGTAAGGCCGCGCTGATCAGTGATGCTGGTGACACGATTGGCTGTATCGTAGGTTTTTACAATATCGCCATCGGTATCACTACTGCGAATCAGGCGGTTTAAGCCATCATAAGCCAAGGCTTTTGTATGATTCATGCCGTCAATTATGGTTATTGGCTTTCCTGCTTGATCGTATTGATATTCCGTGGCGCTACCATCA
>NVXL01000258.1 GCA_002746115.1 Alteromonadaceae bacterium | reverse complement strand
AAAAAGCGCTTCAGGCTTAAGGCCTGAAGCGCATAAAAATCTAGCAGTCGTTGCCGTCCGCTAAACAGTTCAGGTTCAGTCGGCGTGCGTCAAGATCGCCAAACTGGCGAGTTACCGTGCTGTCAACCGGGTCAGAAATGCTGGTGCCTGTTAAGAAACCAGATAAACTAGCCGTACTACCAACACTGCGGTTTGCAACGTGTAAAAAGGACGTGCCAGTCTCACCCGCGTGACAACCGCTACAGGTATTTAGTGACACAGTGTGACGCGCATCGTTATTGTTGACGTTGGGTGCTTGCCAGAAAAAACCAAAAGGCGTTAATGATGAGCCCGCTCGCATGTCGATAGGAAGATCGATAATGCCATTCAGAATGTCTGTTTCGTTAGTGTTAATAAAATCAGCAAGATCTTGAGTATTGTCAAAGCTCATATCAGGGGTTAGCGCCACAATCTCTTGATTCAAATTACCGCTGATTGGATCAATTAAAAATTCACGCAATTCCCAAGGGCCCGCTAATGCAATCTCGTTAGTGCGTAACTGATTTAAAGAACTGCCATTAGGCTTGCTAAGGTCAGCATTTTTACCCGCGAAATCTTCAGTAATTGCCGCAAGCGCTGCATTATAATTGACGCCAAAATCCATTTCGCCAAGTGCGTGCCAACGATTGGCCCATGTGTCTAATTCTGCTTGTGAGCTGGCAGGTAAGCCGTATTCAATAATCACAGTAAACGACATAGGGAAGCCCGCAGCACTGGTAACACCGAAGACAAAGCGACCCTCGCCTGCACTTGTGACATTGCCGTTGCTATCTATACTATTTAAATCCATACGGTTAACAATCGCGAGTAAGCGAAATGGTGCGGCACTAAAATCAAGTGCGGTCTCGTCAGGACTGCTTGCGATCCATGGGTTGATCACTTGAGTGTCCATACGGCTTCGCGCATCAACAACAAAACCATTAACGGTTTGATCGGTATTCCAAGTGCGTAACCAGTTAAGTACGAAGGCGGATTTTTGGGCTAAAGTCGGGTTAGCTTGAGGCATCATTGACGCAATCAAATGCTCAAAGCTCCAAACGCCGTTGGCAGCTTCAGGTGATTCAACCACGGAAAGGTCCGTCATCATCAGCTCTTTTTCCGTGACGGTATCATGCGGAATCGTTGGTGGACCCGTCACAGGTTTAAGCTCGATCCAGTTTAGGTTCATGCCTTCGCTTAACATATTAAGTGAAAGGGTGTGGTGACCTTCGCTTAAAGTGATGTTACCGAGTGAGCGAGTTTCCCAATTTTGCCAATCACCTGTGGCGCTAACCGTATCGTTTAGAGTGCTGCCATTGACGCTGATCGAGTAACTACCACCACCAAATTCAGATGCAACGCGTATTAGTACTTCGTACGTGCCAGCGTGAACTGCGATGTTGTAATCAAGAGATTCGCCTGGGCGCATCCAGCCGATGTTAAAGCCGTTGCCTGTGTCTTGTGTTTCTTCCAAATCGACATTATCGTCGCGGTATCGGCTGCCGTCATTACCTGCGCCGTCATCAAAGGATGCATCGTAATTTTCAGCTTCAATGTGTAGGGTTGCTCCAGCAATTACCGGGCAGCCAAGGCTGTTTGTTAATGTACCAATTGGCGTATTAGGGCATTCGTCGACATTGTCCGAGATAGCATCGCCATCACTGTCTAGCGGAGCTTGCTCGACAAAGGTAACCCAGTTGATGTTGAAGTCTGGGCCAGTCACTTCGATGCGTAAGTTGTGCATGCCGCCGCTGACGGTAACACTACCAACATTCTGGCTTGTCCAGTTTTGCCAGTCTCCGGTGGATACCGTGTTACTACCAATAACGGTGCCGTCTAATACCAGGCGGTAGCTACCAGTGTTAACTTGTGAGGCAACGCGAGCAATAAGGTCATAGCTGCCTTCGGCAAGTGCGACGTTATATTCTAGAAATTCACCGGGCTGAGTCCAGCCAACGTTAAAGCCGCCATCGACATCAGAGCTAGCTTCAATGTCCACAGCGTCATTGCGGTAGACGCCGCCGTTGTTAGAGGAATCGCTGTCGGAGAAGTTATTGTAATCTTCGGCTTCTACGCGGATATCACCTGCGACTTTCTCGAAGTTTAACCAGTTCAGGTTAAATTCACCGTGATTAATATGTACGCCAATGGTTTGCGCGCCGTAATTATCAACGTTCATGACGCCTATATTGTGGGTCTGCCAATTTTGCCAGCCACCCGTAGAGCCGAAATTATCGGTAGCGACGACATTGCCGTTTAATTTGACATCAATACTGCCGCCAGCACTTTCAGAGCCAACTCGTGTGCTGATCGCATACGTGCCTGACTCGAATAACATGGTGTATTCCATAAATTCGCCAGGCGCAAACCAACCGACATTAAACTCGCCGCTGACATCTTGTGTTGCTTCGATATCAACATCTTCACCGGGGTCTGTGCGATAGGCATTACCGCTATTGCCGGGGGTGGAATCAAAAAAGTGGGTAAAGTCTTCTACTTCTAAGCGGATTGAATCAGTGCTTTGGGCAAGCGCTGTGTCGGTGGCTAGAAGTGCAAAAAGGGGTAAAGCTACAAGTGCTACTTTGGGGAGTTTGGAGCGCTGTGTTCTAAATTTCATGTTTTGGGGTTTGATCCTAATTTTCTTTTTATGCATTAAAGTTATAACGCGTGTGTGGTGTAGCCTCGAATAGCAATAAGAATGCCAATTACTTAAACGATTGATTTTATAACGATTTCTTCGGGTTAATCGTTATGGTCGATTTTTTATGTCCAATAATTCGACAGGCTCCTTGTGGCTATTGAGCGGCTTTCTATGTGTCTTCGCGCCTCTGGGTGAGGCTATAAGAGTAAGCGTTGTATACTTAGGTGGACTGAACTTTTTGGGCTTGCTTTCTTATGCTTTATCTCGTGTTTGTCTTGCTTATGTTGAGCGTGATTATCGGTCCCCAGTTATGGGTGACACATGTGTTAAAAAAATATCATCGCCCACTGGAGGGAGCACCTGGCACGGGTAGTGAGTTGGCGCGGCATCTAATAGAGCGTTTTGACTTGACGGGCGTTACAGTCGAAGAGGCCGGGGAGGGGGAAAATTTCTATGATCCTGCAGATAATCGAGTCTGCTTAAGCCCTGATATTTACCAAGGCAAATCACTTACGGCGATCGCGGTGGCCGCACATGAAGTGGGTCACGCGATTCAATTTAACCGTAAGGAGAAAGTCAGCCTCTTGCGTGAGCGTTATATGGCGAATGCGATTGCACTGCGCAAACTTGGCGTTGGCTTTTTGATGGCGATGCCCTTGGTGGCGATGGTAGTGCGGGTACCGCATGCAAGTCTTTTAGTTGTGCTTGTGGGGATTGTGACGATGCTTGTTTCCGCATTGATGTACGTGGCGATTTTGCCGGAAGAATTTGACGCTAGTTTTAATAAAGCGCTGCCAATATTAAAAGATGGCGAGTATGTGCCGGAGGTATATTTGCCAGCGGTTAAACAAATATTACGTGCTTGCGCGCTGACCTATGTTGCTGGTGCGTTGATTGACGTATTGCGGCTGTGGCGTTGGCTGCGTTACTTAAGATAACCCTTCGGATAAAAACAAATGACGGCAAAGATGTTAGATGTTTACTCGCCTTATGATCAGCAACTAGTGGCTCAGGTGCCTTTGAATACTCCGGCGGATGTGGAAGCCGGGATTGATTTGGCGCGATCAACTTTTGCAGATAAAAAACAGACCTTGCCTAAATACCAACGTGTAGCGATTTTAGAAAAAGTCGTGGTAATTATGAGCGCGCAAATGGAGGCTTTAACACGGCTTTGTATATCCGAAGGTGGCAAGCCTTGGAAGGATGCGCAAGTGGAAGTCGAGCGTGCGATCTATGGAGTAAAGCTAGCTATTGAGGCGCTTAGCGGGTTCGAGGGTAAAGAAGTCGCCATGGGGCATACGGTCTCGTCTGCCCAGCATATGGCTTACACCTTTAAAGAGCCTATTGGTGTTGTTGTCGCAATTTCGGCTTTTAATCATCCCTTGAATTTAGCCGTGCATCAAATGATCCCGGCAATTGCTGTGGGCTGTAGTGTGATTCTCAAGCCCGCATTAACAACGCCCTTATCGGCATTGCGCTTATTGGCTATTTTAACGGAGGCTGGTTTGCCCGCAGGTTGGGCGCAAGTGCTTGTTTGCGATAATACCTCGGCGGAATTATTGGCATGCTCAGCGAAGATAAATGCATTAAATTTTATCGGCTCTTCTACGGTCGGTTGGCAGTTGCGCGCTAAAGCTGCAGCGGGCACGCGAGTGACCTTAGAGCATGGCGGAGTCGCGCCAGTGATTGTAGCGGAGGATGCTGACCTCAGTGAGTTAATTCCGGCTCTGGTGAGGGGGGCATTTTATCATGCTGGCCAAGTGTGTATTTCTGTGCAGCGGGTATATGTACATGCGGCTATTGTTGACGAGGTTGCCCGTTTACTGGTGGAGCAAGCATCTAAATTGGTGGTAGGCGACCCATTAAATAAACACACGGATGTAGGCCCGATAATCAACGAGCGAGAGTTGACCCGAATTGATAGCTGGGTAAAAGAGGCATGTGATGCTGGAGCCGAACTGCTTTGCGGAGGGGAGCGCATCGCAGCCTCCTGTTACGCCCCGACAGTGCTGCGCAATCCACCGGATGACGCCTTGGTCTCGATGCGAGAAGTGTTTGGTCCGGTGGTGTGTATTTATGAGTATGAAGATATCGAGCAGGCGTATGATCGGGCGAACGCCTTGGATTTACCGTTTCAAGCGGCGATATTCACACAAAACATGAACACAGCAATGCAGGCGGTTAAGCAGTTACAGGCTGCTGTGGTAATGGTGAATGAGCATACGGCATTTCGTGTTGATTGGATGCCATTTGGGGGTGCTAAAACGGCGGGTTTGGGGCTTGGCGGTATCCGTCATGTGATGGAGGATATGTCTTACGATAAAATGATGGTGATTAAATCGCCGATGCTGTAGTTGAAAGTGCGGATGAGTATTTATCCGCTTTTAATAGCTTCAAGCTTTAACAGCATCAAACATTTTTTCAATCAGGCTGTCGATTAAGCTCTTGTCTGTTACGCGTGCGGCATAGCTGCGTAGGCCGATAAAATGAATTTGAAAGTGACGCGCGTAGTCAATGGCTTTGCCGTTCTTGGGCAGTTCCCCCGCGTCTATCGCTTGGGCAAATAACTGTGCGAGACGTGTTTCGAATTCTACGAGCAGCGACTCGCTTAAGCTTTTTAGCTCTGGGTATTCATGCTTAAATTCCGAGGTGGCTTTTATTAGCATGCATTGGTCGCAAGACTGCTGCTCAGTTTCGTCTATTAGAGCGCTTTTGGTGAAGGTCTTAAGTCCCTCGATAACACTATCATGTTGTTCTAGGCAGCTCTCCAGCAGGTCATCCATTTTATTGGCGTAGTGGCGCAGTGCTTCAGTGTATAGGCCTTGTTTGTTACCGAATGCCGCGTAGATACTGCCCGGGCGCAGATCGATGGCATCCTGTAGATCGCGGGTAGAGGTCGCGTGGAAGCCTTTTTTCCAGAAAAGATCGCATGCCAGAGAGACGACGGTGTCTCGGTTAAACTTCGCAGGGTTTGCCATTTGTATTCCTAGTTGAGCAATTGTTCAATTATAGTTTGAGCGATCGCTCAATATCAAGTAATATGCTTCTCCTAGGTTAATCATGAAAGATCAACCGGAATATTTTTTGTAAGCGGATTTACTTGGAGACGACTAGCGATGACAGACTTTACGTTACACACATTAGAAACAGCATCAGAAGCGGCAAAGCCCTTAGTGGAAAACGCCATCAGCGCTTTCGGCATGCTTCCAAATTTAATTGCGGTAATGGCTGAAGCTCCGGCTTTATTAAAAGCTTATCAAGAGATGCACGCACACTTTCAGAGCACTTCGTTTAATGCTGAGGAGCTGACGGTTGTTTGGCAAACAATTAATGTCGAGCATGAGTGTCATTATTGTGTGCCTGCGCATACTATGATTGCTCAGATGATGGAGGTTGACACGTCAATTACGGCGAGCATTAAAGCTGGGGAGCCGCTTGCTAATGCGAAGCTTGAAGCTTTACGCGCAACTACTTTGGTTTTGGTTCGCGAGCGTGGCCGCATTAGCGAGGCACAGAAAGATGCATTTTTTAGCGCCGGGTACGAGCGCAAGCAATTGTTGGAAATTGTTGTTGGGATCGCTCAAAAAGTGATGAGCAATTATACCAATCACATCGCCGATACGCCTTTGGATGACGCTTTTGCACAATTTGCATAATAATTTTGATGTTAAGGGCGCTTAACGCTAAGCGCTCTTTGTTTTTCCTGAGCCTGTAAATAATACAGTCTCTCTCCAGCTTCTTTAAATTCTATTTTTTCTTACTTCTCCCTACTTTTCCTTTCGCTTTACCTTTCATTTTACTTCAAGGCCTCAGCTCTTAGTACTTGCTTTTAAGTGTGTCGTTTTTTGCATTCTGTATGCCTCTGGTATTCAGTTTGTGCCAAAATATAGTGAATGTGATTGCTTGTTGTTTCTTACTGGTATTTCCGCTTTTATATAATGGGGTAAATAATGTCTTCACCGTTTACAGGCCTTCTGAGTACTTTACTTAACTCTTTACTTAGTTCTGATCACCCCGCCAGTATATTCTCACTGTCGGATCAGCCAGATGTTACCAGCGACGCCGCGATTGCATGGGCTTTAAATAGTGCATTTCTAAAGGCCTTGTCGGGTGACGATAGTGCTGTTGCTGTTCTAAGAAATTACCAAAGCGACGATAATTGGTGCGATGTATCGGCTTTTTATTTAGCCTCGTTGAACTCAGTACCTGTGGAGTTCGAGCGACTGTATGACAGTGATGCAGAGTTCTGCGGGCAGGTGGATGCCTTGATAGCAGACTTGAGCTCGGGTGAACACAAAAGCCAAGCGCAGTGGCGTGAAGCCATCTGGTCAGTGTTTTTCCCTGATGCTTGTGGTTTGATCGAAAACCCTGAAAAAGCACAAGACGCTTTAAGAGCATCGCGGCTGTTGGAAATCACGCCTAGCACTGGCAAGGGGTCTATAACGAATGCGGGCAAGCAGTTGTTGTTCTCGTCGAACGTATTGCTTTCTATACCGCTGCCCGGGGCTGATTTGTCGGCTCAAGGTTTTGATGAGGATTTTATTACCGAGCTCAATAAAATCGCACAGGAGCCTCAACTGTATTGGTATGATCATCCTATCCCGATAGGGGTTTCGGCAGAGCAAAATGAGCTTCTGTACGGTTTAAAAGGCTTTGATTCCGCACTCGCACATGAAGTCGAGCGTGGTAACTTGCAGGGTAAAGTCCGTGTGGCGCTATCCGTTTCGGTCACGCATAAAGGCTTACAGGCTATCGCCCGAAGCTATATTGAAGACCTGTTTCTTCGCTATGCTCAATTGCAGCATATCGAACTGTATATATTCACCGAAGAAGATACCCAAGCCATTATCGAGCAAGTCCTAGCCCCACTCGCGAAGGCGACTTTAAATGTGGATGACGCCGCACCGGCATTGCAAGTGTTTGGTGTGGATGGCGAGTACGGGCGTCATTATAGTTTTCTGAAAGCGGTATTGCCTTTGTTCACGTATTGTATTGATAGCGACATTAAGGCAACATTTAAAATCGATTTAGACCAAACCTTTCAGCAAGCGGAGTTAATTGCTGAAACAGGTAAATCTGTATTGGAGCATTTTAATACGCCGTTGTGGGGAGCTGACGCCACAAGAGCCGACGGAAAGCCGGTGCATTTAGGCATGATTGCGGGAGGTCTGGTGGATCAGTTTGAAATTGACCAAGGCTTATTCACACCGGATGTCAAAATGCCAAGCCAGCCTCCCCGGATGGATGAGCAAGTCTTTTTTAGCGTGCTGCCACAGGCCGTTTCTACCGTGGCTGAAATGATGACCCAGTATCAAAAAGGAAGCGATATTGACGGTGAAACCAAAGCCTTACAGCGCATCCATGTCACCGGTGGCACCAATGGTATCTTGCTGGATAGCTTAATGCGCTATCGCCCGTTTACCCCCTCGTTTATTGGTCGTGCCGAAGACCAGGCTTACATACTGTCGACCTTAGATAGCGATGACCTGCCTTTGGCTTATTGCCATGCTGCTGGGCTTATTATGCGTCACGACAAGCAAGCGTTTGCTGCCGACGCTATTGAACATGCCGTGATTGGTAAATTAATAAGTGACTATATTCGTATCCTGCACTTTTCAGATTATGTTGAAGCTCTAGAAACAAGTACAGCAGAGGTCAAGCAGCTGCTAGCACCTTATACGGGGTGTTTTGTCTCTAAACTGCCGAATACCTTGGTGACTTTGCGCTTCGCTTTAAAGACGGCGGACTTTTTGGCTCAGGGGCAAACAAAGTATGGCTTAGATTTTATTCGCGAAGGGAGTTTGCGTATCGCGCAAGCGCAAGAAGAGCTGCTTGGCGGTTGGTTAGAACAACAGTACCTTA
>NVXL01000257.1 GCA_002746115.1 Alteromonadaceae bacterium | reverse complement strand
ATCGTGTGTTATATGAACATTCCCGGATATTCTGGCCAAGGGCACATTGACCTATGGGATAAAACAGGCCCCGTTGGATCAGCCTACTGGGACGCGGCTACAATTTGGATGTGGGAACTACCATAATGAAGAAGCTTTCCCTCCTTGCTCTATCGTTCACTAGTATCGCTTGCGCCAACGCTAGTGACAATGTGTTTTTTGGCGCCAAAGTAACGCTAGATGATTCCTGTGAAATTTCTGTCAGTCATAATGAACAGCGGTTAACTTTTAAACCAAAATTCAACAATATAAGTAATTGCAGATTAGTGACTCACGATGAAACCAACATCGTTAACATTAAGTTCGTTAACGGAGCATATGTTTTCTTTATTGAAAACAACCATACCAACGGGGACAAGTGCTCCTCAGAGTATACAGCCGTAGGCTTATCTAAAGACTTGGTGCTTCACACAACAGCGATGATTAAAAACAGCCTGAGCTGCAATCAAGGGCAGGAGATACAATCGTTTGAATATTTTTCGGCTAAACTAAAACCACAAACATAACAGCGCCCACGCCTTACTTAACTCAGGCATGCGAAATATCACGAACAGAGAAAAATGTGACGTCGAGCTTACAACCCTACGTTATTCCCCTATTTTTAAGAAGGATACATATGGGCATTAAAAAACTGATATTAGGCTCGTTTATAACTTTTAGTACAACCATCCCGTGCGAAATGAAACACCCACAACAACAAAAAGAATGGAGAAGACGGTTACCGGAATAATATGCCAAGCCATTACTTTTAGGTTGTTTTCTGAAAGCGACGGTATAACCCTAAATCTCGCGTCTATCGCAAAACAAAATGTCAAAAAAAGGAGTGTTAACTTTGCAGCAATTCCATGTGAAATTGGATTTGACATATTAAACCATTGGGATACATTCGGTTCGAATCTGTAAGCGAGTAATAAGCCAGTAATGACCTGAACAATTAGAGCCGGCATTCCAATTTTTTCGTATACCGATTCAAAATTCATTAACTGCTCAGGCGACTTCTCGCGTAATACTTTGGGTAGGATGACCACAGATAGGACAATATGCCCACCAGTCCAAATAGTCGCTGCAAGAATATGTAATAACAATAGTATTCCGTACATATATTCCCCATTAAAACATATTATGTTTTTTCGTCATTTATCTTTTTAAAATCAAGTAAACAATGACCATAAACAGCCGTTGCTTCGAGATCATTGACCAGCGCCATGAATACATCTGAGCTTTTCGAATAAATCAGGACATGCTCAAAATTATTCCCTCTCACTTGGTACACTTTATAAACTTCACCTTCAGAGCAATCATGCCCCTCATAGTCACACTCGGGGATTTCACCGACATACGCCCAAAAGTCAAATATAGGTCAAACCTTACCCTGCCCACAGGCACTATGGCTGTAAGCCTTTAGCCCTTACTTGCATCACTGAAAAATGCAGTTTATGCTTGGGCTCACGTATAACAATAACTATAACAATAAAGGTGAAACATGAGTCACATTAACAGATTCACTATAAGCAATGCAGCCAAAGCCCTAGGTGGCGCCTCATTTGCGGTCGCGCTAAGTACCGCTATTACCTCCTGTACCTCTACGACGACTAAGCACTCAGAAGATCACGCCCAAAGCTCCGAGCCGGTAGAGATCGCCTGTAATAACTATCAAACCGTGGTCACACCCATCGGCAACCTAGTGAATAATGTTTGGAACGAGCATTCTGCGGTTGATTACGATTGGCATCAATGCATGGCGACGCGTGAAGTCGACGGCGAAACACAATACGGCTGGGTATGGGATTGGCCTGAGAATGGCACTGAAATTTATGCTCAACCACAAATCACCCTAGGCCAAAACCCTTGGACCGGCCACCCCGAACCATTTGATGGTTACCCCATCCCAGTGGATACACTAGAAGAGTTAAGCTTCGATTACGATGTCGAAATTAATACCAACGGCAAGCTAAATTTAAGCGCAACTTTTTGGATGACAACCTCAGCGGTGATTCAAAAAGAAGCCCGAAAAGATACCATTGCCGCTGAATTTATGATCTGGACTTACGCTAACGAGGGGTTTTACCCAACGCCTGCAGGCAGTAAATTTGGTGAAATAACCGCCAGCGGCGTTGAATGGGAGGTTTGGGTACACAGACAGTGGCATGACACCTCAGGGCTCAATGATAACAAATGGATTTATATCGCCTTCCGGACTAAAGAGAATGCCCTAAAGATCAAATACGATGCGGCTGAGTTAATTGCTTACAGTATCGAAAAAGGCCTGATCAGTAAGGATCTCTACATTGCTGATATACACCTAGGCAATGAGGTGATGAGTGGTCAAGGCGATGCTTGGCTGAAAAAGTTTGATGTGGTCATCCGTGAAAAAGAATAAGCTTTTAAATAGACTTTGACCTTGGTTATTTTACCCCAGCGGTTTACATCAATTTATTATAACAACCGTTAAACCCTAGGTGCATTAGGGCGCGTTCCGTTTTTTAATTGCACTTTATACATATTGATCCAAACTTATAGGAGAACTTACAGAAGAACTTACAGAAGCTTAGCTCTGTATATTGTCGCCACAGTACATTACCAGCAAGAATAGGCCGCATGAAAATAACTCACTCCAAGCGCGCCCTTCACAGCCTGCCCTTGCTACTAATGCTACCCATGACCAATACCTGGGCACAAGCGCCGACGATAGAAGAGGTGCTTGTTACTACCCAATTCCGCGAAGAGAGCAGCCAGCGGCTTGCCATTTCAAGCCGTATCTTGTCAGGGGAGACGATCGAGCGACTCGACATAAATAGCAACGCCACCCTCGCCCACACCACCCCGGGGTTGAGCTATGCCGAATTTGCCGCAGGACAAAGCTATTTAGCCTTGCGCGGTATTTTATCGGTTGACGACGGCCCCGGTATGGATAGCTCAGTCGTCGCCTTTGTCGATGGCGTCTATATAGGTCGCATCTCCAATATCGACTTTGACTTAATGGACATCGAGCGTATCGAAGTCCTGCGCGGACCACAAGGCACACTCTTTGGCCGCAATGCCATCGGCGGCGCCATTAACATCCTCACACGCCCCGCCACTGCAGATACCGCACTCACCCTACGCGCCACCGCCGGTAACTACGACACTCTACGCTACGGCGCCACCATTAACGGTGCATTGAGCCCAACAGTAAACGCTCGTCTTAGCCTTAACCACCGTGAGCACAGCGGTTTTACACGCAATATATTGTTAAACGAAGATAATCAAACCGAAGACAAAACCAGCATGCGCGGACTGCTTAATTACCAAAGCGGCAAGCAAGACTGGCAACTCAGCCTCGACCACGCAAACGACGATCGCGCAGATATGGGGCGCTTCCCCGTAGAAGAGAGCGGCCTCGGATCACGAGCGCAATGGTTATTACTCGGTGGCGAAGAAGGCAAAAGCACCGCGCCGATTAGCGGATTTTCCAAGCGCAGCGCCTATGGCATAAGCCTTAATGGCAAGACCGATATCAACTCGGATAATCAGCTTAATACCATTGTCGCGTGGCGCCAAAGCGATTCCGATTGGGCGATGGCCTCGACCGGTGCTCCCATTGCGATTAACCCGCCCTTCCCCGCGATGGATTTAGCCGCTGGGGAATTCGGTAGTGACATTCTCGATTTAATTCACGAGCAAGTCGAGCAAAGCAGCATCGAGCTACGTTGGTTACATACCCTTAATGAGCAGCTACACGTCACCTTTGGTGCCTTTGCTTTAAATGAGAAAACCGCACGCCGTGAAAATTTCCAGCTGCTTAGGAATTCAGTTGGCAGCCCACAGACTTTAGTCGGGGATGAAATATCCCAACAGCATAACACCACCAAAAGCATCGCCTTTTATAGCCAAGCCCAATGGAGTTTTAGCGAATATTGGAAACTCATTGCCGGTGCCCGCTGGACGCGTGATAGCAAAACCACCCAATCCACCAGTATAAACTGCGGTCACGATCACCCACTTGTTGAGGCCTCTGGGTTATGTGCCGTTAACTCTGGCGCCTTCCTCAATATTATGAGCAGTGTTTTTCAAACCCAGGCACAAAAAAGTTGGACCGATACCTCGCCCAAGTTCACTTTGCAATACTCCCCTAACGCAAAATGGATGACTTACGCCAGCGCCGCCAAAGGTTTTAAAAGCGGTGGTTTCCCCGGCTCCCCCGGCTCCCAACAAATCGCCACTACCCCTGTCGCCCCAGAGGAGGCTTGGAGTTATGAGCTAGGCTTAAAGTCTGATTTATTCGAACGCCGTGTTCGCCTTAACGGCAGCGTGTTTTATACTGACTATCGCGACTTACAGATCGTGCGTTTTGGCCCCTCCCCAGACAACCCAGGGTTTGGCAGTTTCACCACTACCAATATCGGCGAGGCTAAAATCTCCGGTGCCGAAATTGAAATTCAATGGCTGGTGAACAAATCACTCGACCTAAGTGCCAGCTACGGATATTTAGATAGCGAGATTGATGATTTACTCATTGAAACCATCGCAGGCATTGTCGACGCCAGCGGCTCACAACTGCGCCAAGCACCGCGCAATAAATACCACCTTAGTGCCGAATATACCTTGCTTAATCATCAACAATGGGGCGAATACACACTCTCCCTCAACCACCACCACAGCGACACCCAACTCAACGACTACGTTAATACCGACACACGTATCGATGCACTCACACAAAGCAACGGCGCCATTAATTGGACAAGCAGCAATCAGCAATGGACCGCGTCTTTATGGCTTAAAAATATCGAGAACGAGCGTGGCATCGCCCATAGCTATACCATTGCCGGAGGTGTTTACGGCGTATGGAGCCCGCCGCGCACCGTCGGTCTTAGCATGAGCAGGGAGTTATAGCCCCATGCCCGGCGCCGACATCATCAACACTATAGGGATCACCGCCTATATTTTAGTGCTTTTTCTATTTTTGTGGATGGCGCAAATCCCAGAGCAAGATAAAAGAGAGCACCACTGGTTATGGGCTGTAATAATGATATTGTTAGGCCGTCTGAATATGCAATTTTTAGATGGCTACCTCGCGCTCACGCACATTCAAACCATTTATGCCATACTGCTGACTTTCGAGAAATACAATTTAATTGTTGGCTTACTTAAGCACCTGCAATGGCATACCCATATAGATAAATCCAAGCGATACGGCATTTACACCGCCGCCGCACTCGCCGCTTTGATCATATGCTTCAATAGTTTACTCGGATATAAAACCGCGGCTGCCATTATTTTTTCCTGCTCACAATCCCTCGCCCTAGCGGCAATGGCTTACTTGGTTTACAAGCACTATCAAAACACTCGCATCCGGAATTTATTGCTCATCTGCGTCGTACTCGGCTTATACAGCCTCCACTGGCTAACCTACCCCTTCGCACGAAACATCCCCATATGGCTGGCCGTAGGATTTATTATAGGCAATTTTTTCAATATTATTTTATATCTATTTTTTGCGTATTTAGAGCTTTACAGTTTTCAAGCGCGCTTACTAAAAACTGAGCAAGAAGCTAAAGCCATGGCGCAAAAAGCCATCGCAGGCAGCAATGCGAAGAGTCAATTCTTAGCCGCCATGAGCCATGAACTTCGCACTCCACTCAACGGCGTACTCGGTATGCTCGCCATATTAAAAAAATCACAGCTTAGCCCCAGACAAAAAGATCAAGCCGACATCGCCCATCAATCTAGCAAAAAATTATTAGTCATTATTAACGACATTCTCGATTTCTCTAAAATAGAAACCGGCAACCTAACGATAGAAAATGTCGAGTGTGATGTTTACTGCACCATACAAGGCCTTGTCGATAATATGCATACCCGATTTGCAGATAAAGGCATCACTCTAAACATGGAGATCGACGCACTTAAGGCTAATCGCGTAAAAACCGACCCTGTTCGACTCAATCGAATCATTACTAATCTATTAAATAATGCCATTAAATTCACTGACTCCGGCACAATCACTCTAAGCGCGCTATTCAAGGGCTGCGGCGACGCTCGACAACTACACTGTCACATTCAAGATACCGGCATCGGCGTTTCCGAGGATAAGCTGTCGCTACTATTTGAAGCCTTTGAACAAGAAGACAACTCCAGCACACGTAAATACGGCGGCACCGGCCTTGGCCTGAGTATTTGCAAAAACCTCTGCGAGCTTATGGGTGGAGGGATTACGGTGAGTAGCGTCAAAGGTGAAGGGAGTTGTTTTAGTTTTTACGTGAGTACACCAGAATGTAGTGGAACGCCTTCGCGTCGGCGAGAAAATTAGGTCGCGCACCCATTAGCACTCACTGCTTTGTTTTGATAGGTTAATTCCTTGTAAATAAATAACACTTTAAGGGAGGGGGGAAGGATTTTAACATTGAACGGCAAAAGATCAACATTGCATCGTATAACAAACCACCAGTGTGCTTACTATATTGATAAACACCGTTAGCTCCGCACTTACACTTGACTACTAGCATTCCGACCAGTACATTACCATCGAATCAAACATCTATGGCAAGCCAATTGGTAACCCCTCACAAAAATAGCGGTAGATTCGCCCTTTAAACAGGCCTGTAAATCGTAACAATCTATGCATAAAAGAAAATACTGCCAAAAATGTAAACGCCCTATTACGGTTTGCTACTGCCACACTATTACCTCGGTTAACAATACTTGGCCCGTGGTTATTCTTCAGCATCCATCCGAAAGCAAACACCCGATTGGCACTGCGCGTATTACTCAGTTAAGCTTAACGCGTTGCGCACTGATTGAAGGTGAGCGTTTCAACAAGGCCGACCTTCGGCAAACACATACTCATGCTGACCGGTCTTTTCTGGTTTACCCTAGTGATGATGCCGATGATATAGGGACACTTATTGACAGCCCTCCTAGTTCACTTGTTTTTATCGATGCGAGCTGGCGCAAGAGTTATCGCATACTGCAAGAATCCCCCGACTTACAAGCTTTACCGAAAGTTGGCATTCAAGCCCTAGAGGCTTCCCGCTACCGTATTCGAAAGTCGTCTCGCTCTGACTCCTTATCCACGCTCGAAGCCGTCGTGCAGGCATTATCGGTACTTGAAGATAACAGCGATAAGTACCAACCATTACTTGAATCAATGGATTGGATGATCGAAAAACAAATGGCATTAATGGGGGAGGACGTGTTTAGGCGTAATTATCAGCAATAAAATTATAAAACTTAAACTTAAACTTAAGGGTCATTAAGACCCACACTCAACCAGTAAGTGCACCACCGATTAAGAAACATTAAGGGGTCACCCATTACGTCCTTATTACAAATAATTTCGGTCACGGATTTACGATCGAATTCGATCGCAAATGAAACATCATTTTTTTAAATCGCTAAATTTTGTCATATCAAAATGAGTCGCCGACTGAATTATTCTTCGGGATCAGATGACTCATTTTCCATCATCCAACCTTTCTCCCATTCATAGTGTTTCCAATTGTTGACGGCGTATGGGTTATCGGTCTTTCTTTTGCCTTCAATTCGATCATCCCAGCCGCAATCCAAAATCGTATAGTCATCTTCATCGATCGTGTCTCGACGTAATTTCTTCATTTGCCCAGTATTCCGTAGTTCGATGCCAATATAAGTTAACGTAACCTAGCGGTTCCTGTACCCCAGAAAAAGGAACCCACGCCCCATATTAATCCTAGCTTACCCCACCCATATTGTCCGATATTTATTAGTACGTTAGTCAACTTTGGCGTCTATTCCATCGTTAAAGTGAATTTATCTTTTATGTTTTCAACCTACAAGGCAAACTGTACAACATTATCGCCTTGAACATTGGCTAACACATAGGGAGATCGGAACATTAACCGATCCACCAGCACCATCGGGGTCATGACAATTCCCTTACGACACTATTAAGATAGGGAATTGTTTTAGAATATTAACCTGTTTTTTATATATCCTATCGCGATTAAAATCAAAAAAAATCACAATTCCCCCTATTTTAATAGTGGGTGGTTATATCTTCATGTGGTTCTTATGTCACTGCGATTTTTACGATTTTTTACTAAGCGGGAATTTAGTACATTGCTGTTATACTCGTCGTTAGGCATATTATTGCTAAGCATGGGACGCATCGAGTTTTAAAATGCATATATTTAGATTATAAAGATATTTATAGTTTAGGGACTTATCAGTTTAGGGGACGTATTATGAAGCGCCTATATTTTGTAAGTGATGATTTGGATGACTTGGAATCGATAGAAACGGAGCTGGAACATTCCGGTGTTGAAACTGCTCAGATTCACGTGCTTAGTAACAATGATACTGGCGTGCAAAACCACCACCTCCACGGCGTTGATTCCTTCTCCAAGCTCGATGTGGTGCATAGTGCGTTATTCGGTATAGGCGTTGGTGTAGTGTGCGTGATGTTTGCTCTTTCCTTCTATGCTATGTCCGAAGCCTACCTTACCTATACATGGATGCCTGCGATCATGCTTTCTGTCGTGCTCTTAGGGTTTTGTACCTGGGAGGGCGGCTTATGGGGTATTCAAAAACCCAACCGGCGATTCGC
>NVXL01000256.1 GCA_002746115.1 Alteromonadaceae bacterium | reverse complement strand
TCAGGACTTTATGATCTAAACTTTGCTCTTCTAGACACGCGCAAAGCCCTGCAACACTTGGGCGGCTAAACAATTGCGCCAAAGTAACATCTACCTTTAACTCACTGCGAATGGCTGCTGTTAAACGAATGGCGCTAATTGAATTACCGCCAATACGGAAGAAGTTATCATTAAGGCCAATTTTAGGCAGGCTAAGCACCTTCTGCCAAATAGCGCAAAGTGTCTTCTCCAATATACTCGTAGGCGCCGTATACTTTTCTTGCTCAACCAATTCTGGAGCGGGTAAGGCACGTCGATCTAATTTACCGTTAATCGTCAACGGCAAAGCATCAAGGCAGGTAAGCGTACTCGGCAGCATATAATCGGGCAAACTTAGGGATAAGTGCTGACTTAAACCCTCAGAGTCGAAGACCTGCCCTGCTTGCATGACCACATATGCCGCCAAGTAAGCGCTGCCTGCTTGCTCTCGCTCGATTACGGCGGCATGCTCGACTGACGCTAATTGATTTAATGCGTTTTCAATTTCGCCTAATTCTATTCGATAGCCACGGATTTTTACTTGGGAGTCATTGCGGCCTAGGTATTCAAGATCGCCCGGAAAACCATTCGCATCGACAAGGTAACGCACGATATCCCCAGTTTTATACAAGTTCGTATAAGCTTTGGCTTTATCCGCTTCCGTGGCAAATGGGTTTGGCACAAAACGCTCTTGTGTTAATTCAGGGCGATTTAAATAACCACGAGCCAAGCCTGCACCAGCCACGTATAGCTCTCCGGGCGTGCCCGGCGGCACGAGCTGCATATCGGTATTTAAAACATATAATTGACGGGTATTAATGGCCTTACCCAAAGGCACATTCACGATATTAAGTGAGGCGAATTGATCACAATCATAGGTCGTTGTGAAGGTGGTGCTCTCGGTAGACCCGTAGCCATTAATAATGTGCTTTGGCCTATCTTTTTGTGCAACTAGCTGACGAATCAAGCTTGGGGTGAGCGCTTCTCCGCCCACTAACAAATAACGTAAGTTGGCAAACAGATCGCTCTTTTGCACGTAAAGACTGTCAAATAGTGCGCGCGTTAACCATAACACTGAGACATGGTAATCCGAGAGTAAACCGTGGAGGCTCTCTACGCTAAGGCTCAGTTTGCTAGGTGCTACTACGAGGCGTGCACCGTTTAACAAAGCGCTCCACACTTCTAATGTAGTGGCGTCAAAATTGGGATTGGATAGCTGTAAGAATACGTCGTTTTCTGACAGTGTGGCGTAGGTATTGTTTTTTACCAGTGATGTCACGCCACGATGCGGCGTTAATACGCCTTTGGGTTTACCTGTGGCGCCAGAGGTGTAAAGTACATAAGCTAAGTCAGTACAATGATTAATATTTTTTGGGTTTTCGTTATTAGGCTTAACTTCGGTATTTCCAAGATCCGAATGTCGAACTAAATCCCCCACATCTAACAACTGTGGCAAGCCATTCTTTAAACCCTGCAGTAAGCCCGGATCTAAGCCCAGCTCTAAGCCATCTTGTATTTTAATATTTAATTTATCTTCTAACGCTTGCAGTAAGTGCCCTGCGCTTAATACCTGCGAACACTGGGTATCCTCAAGCATGTAACGGACACGTTCCTCGGGATAATCAGGGGATATCGGAACGTAAGCCGCACCGGCTTTTAATATCGCCAGCATACCCACGACCATTTCGGGGCTTCTATCCATGTACAAGCCGATAAAGCTATCTACTGGTAGGGCTTTATTAAACATTCGCGAATAACTAGCACGGATTTCATGGGCGAGTTGATTGGCTTTTTCATTAAGTTCACGATAGCTCAGGGAAGTGCATTTAAAAACTTCGGACCGCTCAAAAACTAGCGCAGTGGCATAAGGGGTATTCTCAGCTTGCTCCTCAAACAACTGATGCAGCGTCGCCTCGTGAGGATAATCTAGCTCCTCAGGCTGATTTAATAAGCTTGCACGTTGCTCAGCTGACAAAACATCAACCTCACTAAGGCATAAATCTTGGCACTGTGGATCAACAAAAGCCTTTAATACACGCTGATATATCGCCGCCATACGACTTATCGTCGCATCATCGAATAAACTAAGGGCATAATTAAATCGCCCAGAAATACAGTGTTTATCGCTGTCTGGGTGTTGAGTAGCGCCTTCATTGACGTAAACACTCAGATCAAATTTGGCCGGGCTATACAAATCCTGATTATTTTCTAGCTCACCTTGCTCGAAGGGCCACTCGGGAGAATCAAGCATAGCATCCCGATCATGATTGCGACCTAAGACGCTAAACATGACTTGATAAAGCGGATGACGACTAGCGTCACGCTCAAGATCTAGCGCATCCACTAGTTTTTCAAAGGGCATCTCTTGATGTGCTTTTGCTTGAATAACGAGTTGGTGTACCTGCTGCACCAATGCCTCGATAGACGCTTGCGGCTGCAACTGAGCCCTAAGCACAAGAGTGTTAACAAAAAAACCTATTAGCGACTGCGTTTGTGGGTGCTGCCGATTGTCTGAAGGGGTTCCGAGTAAAATATCGTTTTGCCCAGAAATTTTTGATAGCGTCAGGTAAAACCCGCTTAATAACACTGTGTACAGAGTAGTATTCTGTTGCTTTGCAAAGGCTCTTATATTATCACTCAGTTCACGATCTAAAGCGAAATAACAGTTTTTACCACGATAGTCTTGCTGCGCTGGACGAGCATAATCCACAGGTAAAGATAAGGGCTCATATGCGCATAACTGACCTTTCCAATAGTGTGTCAACTTTGCTAAATAATCGCCTGCTAAATTCTGACGCTGCCATGAGGCGTAATCACCGTAACTGATTTCCAATTCAGGCAAAGCCACAGGCTGAGCTTTACATAAATCCGAATAGGTTTGAGCAAACTCTTGAATAAAGCACTCCATCGACCAGCCATCAAAAGCAATGTGGTGCCATAAGACTAGCAGGGTATGTGTTTGACCTTGCTGGTCTTGCCCCTGAGACTCTTGTTCCTGGGGCTCTTGTTTCTGAGACTCTTGTTCCTGGGGCTCTTGTTTCTGAGAATAAAGATATAAGCGCATGCTTGCTTCATTACTTAGATCAAATGGCTGGCTAATGTCTTGGGCTACGGCACTGAGTAAGGCGCTTTCGTTATCAACAGACTGCACTCTTAAGCTGAGCTTGGAGCTTAGCGCTTCTTGGTAAAACTGGCTGTGCTCATCTGTGCGGTAAACACTTTTAAGTATTGGGTGGCGCTCAGCAATAACATTAAAAGCCGCTTCAATCAGCGTTAAATTAACCCCATCCCGTAGCTGGGTCAAAAAAGGAATATGGTAAGCACTGGAGCCCTGCTCGAATTGCTCGACAAATAATAAACGCTCTTGCGCAAACGATAGCGGGTAACGAGTTAAGGCTAGCGCGGGGATGTTGGTAAGTTCATGTTCAGCCCTGACACCCGAGGCCGCTAAAGCGGAAATTAACCCTGCAATTGCGGCGACGGTAGGCTGAGAAAATAGCTGTGCAAGCTCAATGTCGGCATCAAGATCACGACGGATTTTCGCGGTGATGCGAATTGCCGTAATCGAATCGCCACCAATGCGAAATAAATTATCATTCACACCTATTTTATTACGTTGTAAGACCTCTTGCCAAATAACACATAAGGATTTTTCCAGCTCGCTCTTAGGGGCAAGGTATTCCGTACTCAGTACAAATTCAGGCAAGGGCAATTCCCGCCGGTTAACCTTACCGTTAAGCGTTAAAGGCACCGTATCAATAAGCGTGTAAGTGCTTGGCAGCATGTAATCGGGTAAATTTTCTGATAATTTATTGTTCAAATTATCTACGTTTAAATTATCCGGGTTTAAATTATCCGGGTTTAAATTGTCAGAGCTTAATTCATCATCTGAAACAGCACTAGGCTCACCGACAATGTATGCAGCCAAATAAAGACTGCCATTATGCGAAACATCAATCACAACACTTTGGGCAACATGTGGTAAATTATTTAACGCACTTTCGACCTCGCCTAACTCTATACGGTGGCCACGTATTTTTACTTGCTGATCATTACGCCCCAAATACTCAAGGCTACCCCTCTGGCTACCGGCACCTGTTATCCAACGAACAAGATCACCGGTTTTATATAAGCGAGTATTACCCTTAGCGACATCCTGCCTAGTAGCAAAGGGATTATTAACAAAACGCTCCTGAGTTAAGTCCGAGCGATTAAGGTAGCCACGGGTGACGCCTGCACCACCAACATACAGCTCTCCCGGCACACCCAGCGGCGCTAAGCGGCCAACGCCATCGAGTACATACAAATGACAATTATCGAGGGCTTGTCCAATATTCGTCGCTAAATCCCCCTCTTGATAACGATTAACGCTGGCGCACACGGTAATTTCCGTCGGCCCATAAGCGTTAAATACTTGGCAATGCTGGCTGAAAAACTTTAAAACTTCTGCCGACGGAGACTCCCCGCCAAGAAACAATACTTTTAACGAGTTAAATGACTCCTGCTGAGCCGAGGAGGACATAGCGCTTAACAAAGCCGGTGGCAAGGCCGCAAACTCAATACGCTCACGCGCAATAATCGCCTCTATTGCAACAAGGCTTTTGCGCTCATTCTCTGAACATATATAGGCGGTTAGGCCGCCCAACAAACTCGTAAATAATTCAAAAACACTAGCGTCAAAAACATAGGGGAAAAACAGCAGCGATCGCTTACACTCTCGAAGATTAAAACGAGCCAGATGCGCTTGTGCCATATGTATGACATTTTGGTGGGTGACCATCACCCCCTTGGGCTTGCCCGTCGTGCCTGAGGTATAAATGACATAAGCCAGGTGATGGGCGTGATTTATCGGCGGTATATTACTTTGATTACTTTGAGCTTCGCAGCGCTTTCTCAAATCTACTACATCAAGCGGTATTAAACTCGGAGAATCGCCCGTTAATTCGTTTAAGCAAACATCAAGTGCTGCAATATAGCCTTGCTCGCTTAGCAATATCGGCGCTTGTGTATCTTCAATAATAAACTGTACCCGCTCCTGCGGGTATTCTGGCGAGATCGGCACATAGGCTGCGCCCGCTTTTAATATCGCGAGTATACTGATCACCATTTCCAAACCGCGATCAAGATAAACCGCAATTAAAGTATCCGCTAGCATGATTTGCCCATGACGCTCAAGATAATTCACACGGATATCAAGTGCCAGCCGATTAGCGCAATCATTAAGCTCACGGTAACTTAAGTGGCTTTGCTCAAAAACTAGGGCGCTGGCATCCGGCGTTTTTTCTACCTGAGCTTCAAACAATTTTTGAAGCGTCGTATTATCCGAATATGGGACTCTGGTATCACTGGTATCAGAGGTATCGTTAACCTGCAGTAAGGTATGGCGCTCAGCCTCTGGCAGTACGTCGACGTTAATTAGGCGTGTTTCAGGAGCTGTCAAACAGCGCTCAAGCATATAAAGCAGACGCTGGTTTACACTTGTAATATCGGCATCGCTAAAATAGCGATAGGCATAGGTGAATGAGAGCGCCAAATCGCCCTCTTCGTGATAATCCAACCATTTAACAAGTAAGGGCTGTGGCTCACGCTGCCCACGTAATTTTGTGATTTTTACCGGTGTATCATTAGTCGATAAACCCTCAAGCGCCTCGTGCATGATTTGCACATCCGGCAAGACTTGCGCCCCCTCCCCAGCCAAACGGGATAAATGACTGCTCGGAAAGTGACTGCGGCGAAAGCCCTCACGCAAGCCTTTACCAACAGAGCTTGTTAAAGCCAGAAAAGTATCCGACAGATCCAAATCAAACGAAAAAGGTAGCACATTGGAGTGCATCCCCACGACGGACATGCCTTTTTTCCCTTGCCGACCATGAACAGTGGTGGCAAAGGTCATCGACTCTTGCAAGCTCTGCCCCGAAAAGTGCATAGCAACAAGGCTGGTTAATACGGTTAACGGGCTAAGGTTATATTGGTGGCAAAAAATCTGTAACTTACCTATCAGCTTGTCTGGCAGTGGAGAAATTAATTCGCCCGCACCCTGCTTAGGTTCCGATATTGCCCCTTGTTCACTCGCATTAGAATTTTTGGCCTTAGACTCAAACGTACGTGGCATTAAGCGATATGACTTGTGCTCAGTTAAAAAGCGCTGCCAGTAGGTTTTATCTTGTTGATAGCGCTGACTATCGAGGTAGCTACGAGATTTTTTTACCGCAGGTAAATACTGTGGTGCCTGAAACAACCAATCTTTCGGCAGCCCATCACGACAGCAGACATACAAACGTTCAAGCCATTGCAGTAATTGATAGATCCCGATGGCATCCACAATCACATGGTGCATCTGTAAATAGATAAGCGACTGCTTTGGTGCCAGTTGGATCAACGCCACCCGGCTAGCCTCACCCCCAAGGTAATCCATGCAGGTATCGACTTGGGTTTGTATCCAAGCATCGGCCTGTACTTTAGGCTTAAGCTGGTCAGAAAAGTCTAATTGCTCAATTCGCTTAGGTCTTGCGCTAGCAGCCTCGAAAGTTTGCTGCGGCTGCCCATCACCATCACCTGGCTGCTGTATCACGCACCTAAGCGCATCTAGATTCTGATAGAGCAAGCACCAAGCTTGTTCTAAAATCTGCGAATCATAATCTTGAGCGCATGTCGTCAAAACCCCAAGATTATACATTGGACTTTGCGGGCAAAGGATTTGCTCAAAGAATATATTTTCTTGCGCAGGATGAAGAGCGGATGATGAAACCGGGATACCTAACGGGAGGTCAGACATAGTGATCGTTACCAAAATTAATAAATATTCCGCACTTACTGCGGACTGTATATCGCATATCGATCTAAGCTAAGAATAAAAACCACAAAACAGGTACAAACACCGGGTGACTCCCAATCATCCTTCCTAGAAATAAGAGCTAGAAATCAAGGGTTATCAACAGTGCTGGATAGGAGAAGTATAATGATGTTGTTGAAAAATAAAACTAAGAATTGATTCAAATTCAACTTATTTACCGACCACTCAAAAATCATTAACATGGATACCGTGATGATGAAAACCCGGCTTGAAAGTCACTGCAAAAGCAAGCAAACTAAAGCGGCATTAACAGAGTTTTTAAAGTTTATATGATGTACCCAAGACGACCCTACACGAGAAGCTATCGATGCAAGAGGTGATAAAATGTGACATGTTTGTAATAAGTTGTCATATTATGATTTGTAATAAATAGGAACGTAATGTTGATTAACGCGACAATTGTATTTGATAAAGATTAGGCCAGCGGCTATTTACACACCCGTAAATACACGCTATACCGGAAAATAAATTTTTAGGCTGCTTGAATAGACCCTGAATACTCAAGATTGATGACTCCATGTAAATCACGGCTCACATCTCTTGCGATGTTCATCATCAGCAATGCAAATAGCACCGTATCGCTGGCGTATATCTCAGCCAAGCTCTGCCCGCTAAGCACCCACAGTTCCGCTCGGGTTGAAGTTCTGGCGCTTTCAGCTTGCGCTTGAATCCCGATAAGTGCTGACTCACCAAAGCAAGTACCACGAGATATCTCATGCGCCACGTGTCGTCCGCTAGCATCATGATGGGTCATTTCTACAAGCCCCATGGTTAATATGTAAATATTACTCGCTTGATCCCCCTGACAATAAACGCTCTGCCCAGGCTCACAGTACTTTACGGTTAAGTGACTCGACAAGGTACGCATTTGCGCTTCAGACAAGGCACCAAATAGTGATATCGCGTCTTGCGCCTCGCGAAGACGTGGATAGCTAACAGCGATGTTTTTAATGACTTCTTGCATAACAATACCCTCGTTTATTTTCCATTCTCTATATAATCATCCATGTTTGTCATATTGACCAGATCAAACACAACAAACCCAAACCTTAAGCTGCTTATTGATGACACCGATCAAGTTTAACGCCAACTTACACTATCTTATATCTTAATGAATAGCATGCATACAACGCGCCAAAACCACCATCTTGGCGCCTGAATCAACGTAAATTTCTTAAAAAAAATAATCGCCCTCGTTTTTATACCTAAACAGCCATATAGAAAAGCACTGCTTATTAGAGAATCTAATATTCGTTAAAAATACACCAACTTATGGCTGCCGATGCCAAGAAGGCAGCAAGCCCTTAGCGTACAGACTGCAAAGCATTCCAACACATTTATCGAATATGACGGTTTTATGTCAGACTGAGTTCAGAAAAATATCTTAAACGTCTGTTTTTTGACCGAAAAAAATAGATTTTAAGAACTTGAGCTGACCGCAAGCAAAGAAGAAATGCAAAAAGCGTAAAAAAATACGAATGAGATAGAAAAAAATGGAAAAGTATTAGGAAAGAATAGAATTAGGAAAGAATAGAAAAGAATTAGGAAAGAATAAAAAGCACTAACAAAAAATGGCACTTTTTGCATTTTTTTAGTTCTTACTGACAATGGACAAATGGCCTTAGAAGGATGACCTAAATACCTTGAACACAAAGCACAAATCAAACCTCCACCCCACATAAATCCACTAAGAGTTAAAAATCCTGGCTAATAATCTATATCCCCTAACGGAGAATAACAGCAACATCAGAAACATTATTTTGACAAGAGAATAGATTTTCTATTTTGGATAGTATG
>NVXL01000255.1 GCA_002746115.1 Alteromonadaceae bacterium | reverse complement strand
GATTTTGGTGTGACTTCAGCGAAGATAAGCATGACAAACGTGAGAGCCATCGGCATTAGGACTACCGTCGCCCACTCGCCAAAGAGTCGTGTTGTGACGATGGTTGCGATAACAGTGGCCGAGATGTTGGCCAAGTTGTTGCCGATTAGGATAACGCCAATTAGACGGTCGGGTCGCTTAAGTAGTTCGGTGGCTCTTATCGCTGCGCGATGCTTTTTCTTGGTTAAATGCTTTAAGCGATACTTGTTGAGCGCTAGCATGCTGGTTTCGGAGCTGGAAAAGAAAGCGGATAAGAAGATAAGTGCTACAAGCGTCCAGATAAGTATGCTTGTTGATATAGAGTCTAACAACGGAATGGCCTATGTGGCAAAGCGGAAGTTACATTGAACCATTTGAGGCGGTGCTTATTCAAGCTTTTCATTGGTAAAGTCGGCGCTCTTTAGTTATTGGATGTCTAGAATGATTTCAATTACCAGTTTGCTGCCGAAATAAGACAGCATCAGGGCAATAAATCCGCCGATAATGCATTGAACAGCTAGTTTTCCGCGCCAGCCCAAAAAGTGTCGCCCTAAAAGTAAGACAGCATATATCACCCAAGAGAGTACCGAGAAAACCATTTTGTGTGATAGGTGTTGCTCAAGGATATTTTCTATATAGAGGGTGCCGCTGCCTACCGATAGCGATAAGAATATGAAACCGGCCCAAACCAATTCAAAAAGTAGTTTTTCCATGGTTTCGACAGGAGGAAGAATGCCAATCACGTTGTGAAAATGCCGCGCTTTTAGCTGTTTGTTCTGGTATGCGAGCAGTAATGCTTGCAAGCTGGCAATGGTAAGCAAGCTGTATGCAATTAGAGAGAGCAATATGTGCGCCATCATGCCGTTATCGAGAGTGTTTGATTGTGTTACGGGGCTTTCAAAAACCAAACTGACAATCAGCGATATTGCTGTTAGCGGCAAAATGAATGCGAATAGGTTGTGCAGGGGTTTGCGTAAGCAGCTAAACCCAACAAGCAGGTTGATGACTAAGAATATTAGTGAGGCCACTCTGAAAAAGCCGAGCATTAACCCTTCAGGAGTAAATATTGTCGCGTATACACTGACCGCGTGAGGAATGACGCCTAATCCGACACCAAGAATGATGTACTGTGGGTTGACGCTGACGCGTTTGGCGAGTTGGCGTACTTGGTAAATCCAAGTGCTAAGATAAATGAAGCTTGCAATAATTGTTAGCATGTCATCTAAGCGTATTCTTTTAGGCGAGTATCTCGCTGGTAAGGAAGAGCGTAAGAGTAGTGTGATACTCGCCTTCTTGGCAAGTCAAATGATGATGTTCGTCCGCATGCATGTCGTTTTTCTATTGAAATCCCTTTATACTTGCGCGATTAACGGTTCGTAGGGTGTTTTCTGCGCGCCAATCCATAATTTAACCCACTGAAGCTTACTGTCAATCATGTTTGAAAACTTAAGTGAAAGACTCTCTCGGTCATTAAAAAAAATAAGCGGTAAAGCGCGCCTTAATCACGACAATATCCAAGACGCATTACGAGATGTACGTAAAGCCTTGCTCGAGGCTGATGTTGCCTTGTCTGTGGTGAAAGAGTTTACTACTCAGGTACGCAAGCGGGCTCAGGGGGTGGAGGTCAGTCGAGCTTTAAATCCGGGTCAGCAGTTTCTCAAAATTGTAGAGACTGAGCTAGTTGAGGTGATGGGGGTTACCAATGAGAAGCTCTCGCTAGCACAGCAGGCACCCGCGATTATACTGATGGCTGGTTTGCAGGGGGCGGGTAAAACGACCACCGTCGCAAAGCTGGCTAAATTTCTTCAAGATAAAGAGAAGAAAAAGGTCATGGTGGTGAGTGCGGATGTCTATCGCCCTGCTGCTATTAAGCAATTGGAGCGATTGGCGGAAGAGGTTGAGGCAGAGTTCTTTCCTTCGGCTGCGGATCAAGATCCTATTGATATTGCGAAAAACGCGGTGGCGCATGCAAAGAAGACGCATTGCGATGTTTTGATTGTGGATACCGCCGGTCGTTTGCATATTGATGAGCAGTTGATGGGCGAAATTCAAGGTTTGCATAAAGCGGTTTCCCCCGTTGAAACACTGTTCGTTATCGATGCGATGATTGGTCAGGATGCGGTGAATACCGCCAAGGCCTTCAATGAGGCCTTGCCTCTTACGGGTGTCGTGTTGACTAAAACCGATGGTGATGCGCGCGGTGGTGCGGCTTTGTCGGTTCGTCAGGTGACGGGGAAGCCGATTAAGTTTCTTGGTTCTGGTGAGACAGTTGATGGTTTAGAGCCGTTCCATCCGGAGCGAATAGCTTCCAGAATCCTTGGTATGGGCGATATTATGACGCTCATTGAGGAGGCTGAGCAAAAAATTGATAAAGTAAAAGCCGAAAAACTTGTTGAGAAAGTTCAAAAGGGTAAGCGGTTTGATTTAGAAGATTTGCGCGATCAGTTGCAGCAGCTTCAGAATATGGGCGGTATGGGCTCGATGCTTGAAAAGCTCCCTGGTATGGGGAATTTGGCTCAGATGGCTGAGCAGGCGGATATGGGCAAGCAGTTTAAGCAGATGGACGCCATCATTAACTCGATGACACCTCAAGAGCGACGTAATCCAGATGTTCTCAATGGATCACGCAAGCGCCGTATTACAGTTGGTTCGGGTACTCAAATTCAGGATCTAAACCGTTTGCTCAAGCAGCATAAGCAAATGAGTAAAATGATGAAAAAAATGAAAGGCGGTGGTATGCAGCGCATGATGCGCGGCCTTGGAGGTATGATGCCGGGCGGTGGCGGCGGTATGCCTCCGGTGGGCGGTGGTGGTTTGCCGCCTGGCTTGGGACGGTAGTGCAAGCAGTAGTATAAATTTGGCGGGTGATTTTTGTTCGAATTTGCCCGCTTACAGTAAAGTAATTCAAATTAGTCTGTAAAAACGCATATAGAGGCGCTTGCGAGCTGTACAATTGTGCGTGTATCTATTAGAATCCCCCGTTTTTCGTAAGGCGGTTGAGTTTTCTTGTGTTTTCACAGGCCGCTGAATTTTTTCCAGACACGACAAATCATAGGATTCAATCTTCATGGTAAGCATCAGATTATCGCGCGGTGGCTCTAAAAAGAGTCCTTTTTACCACTTAACAGTTACCGATTCTCGCCGTTCGCGCGACGGACGCTTTATTGAGCGTGTTGGTTTTTTCAATCCTGTTGCCCGTGGCCAGGAAGAGCGTTTACGCATTGATAACGATCGACTTGAGTATTGGGTTTCTAAAGGTGCTCAGTGTTCTGATCGTGTTGCAAAATTGGTTAAAGAAGTTGCTGCAGCTTAATTTGCTTCTTGTTGCAAGAAAAGTTGCTTCAAGCAATGTTAGTTCAATCAATGTTGCTTCAATCAATGTTGCTTCAATCAATGTTGCTTCAAAAAATTTAGCTTCAAAAATATCGTTGTTAAAATATGGTAATTGAGTCTGCGGCAGTCAGTGTTACAGGCGACGTAAAGTCGCCCCTAATCACGGTAGGTAAAGTTACCGGAGTTTTCGGCATCAAAGGTTGGCTTAAAATTGCCTCAAGTACTGAGCCTTCTGATAATATTCTAAAGTATTCGCCACTGTGGTTAAAAACTCGCCATGGCGTAAAGTTAGTAGAATTTGATAGCACCGCGCCCCGAGGTCAGCACTTTATTGTACATGTCGGCGGTGTCGATACGCCTGAAGAGGCGGCTAACTATGTTGGCTCGGACATCGCTGTTCGTGAAAACCAACTAAAGCCTCTTCATGGTGGTGATTTTTACTGGCGTCAGCTTATAGGTCTGAAGGTCGTTACAGCGTATGCTGGCGAGTCGCAGGATTTAGGTGTTGTAGGTAGCTTGTTGGAAACCGGTGCAAATGACGTGCTAGTAGTTGATCATACTGAATCCAGTATTGATGAGCGGCAACGCCTCGTTCCATACGTGCTGGAGATGTATATTCAGTCGGTAGATTTGGAGTTAGGGCAGATAACGGTTATCTGGGATCCGGAATTTTGATTGCCGTGATGCAGTTTGCTTTCGAGCAGTTACGATGTTGAAGGTCGCAGTTGTAACACTGTTTCCTGAAATGTTTTCAGCAATTACTGAGAGTGGTATTACACGTAGGGCAATTGCTAACAAGTTAGTTGAGTTGCGATACTTTAACCCTCGTGATTATGCATTTGATAAACATCGTACGGTAGATGATCGTCCTTATGGCGGTGGTCCAGGTATGGTGATGAAGGTGGAGCCTTTAAAGCGCGCCTTAGATGACGCCCGGCAATGGCAGGGCGTGTCGACAGATATAGATGTTGGTGGCGAACCGGATGGCACTACGGTGATTTATCTCTCGCCTCAAGGGAAAACACTTGATAAGTCAGGTGTTGATGAGATTGCTTTATGCGGCAACTTGGTTTTACTTGCGGGGCGCTATGAAGGTATTGATGAGCGTTTTATTGAGCGTGAAGTGGATCAGGAATTGTCGATTGGTGATTATGTTTTAAGTGGTGGTGAGTTGCCAGCGATGGTATTGCTCGACGCTATGATTCGGAAAATACCGGGGGCACTGGGTGGTGCTCAATCTGTGGAGCAAGACTCCTTTGAGAACGGTTTGTTAGATTGCCCGCATTATACAAGACCAGAGATTTTGTCCAGCCAGCGTGTACCTGAAGTATTACTTTCAGGTAATCATGAAAAGATTGCACGTTGGCGACATAAAGAGGCCTTAATCCGTACCTACGAGAGAAGGCCTGATATGATTGAAAAAATGGTTCTGAGTGACAGCGATAGAAGTCTGTTAGATGCGTATCGCAGTGAACGCGAAGATTAAATTGATCAGATTGACTTACAGCCGTGAGGCTTTAAATATTATTAGTTAGGAGTATACAATGAGTTCTAGAAACAAAATTATTCAAGAACTGGAAACAGAACAGCTAAAACAAGAAATTCCTGATTTTGGCCCCGGTGATACCGTAGTTGTACAAGTAAAAGTGAAAGAGGGTAACCGTGAGCGTTTACAGGCTTATGAAGGGGTTGTTATTGCAAGACGCAACCGCGCTTTAAGTTCTGCGTTTACTGTGCGTAAAATCTCTCATGGCGTCGGTGTTGAGCGTACTTTTCAATTGCATAGTAAGTTGATTGACAGCATCAGCGTTAAGCGTCGCGGTGATGTTCGACAAGCCAAGCTCTATTACTTGCGTGAATTGACTGGTCGAGCGGCTCGCATCAAAGAAAAACTCGGTTAAGGTATTTAAAAAGCGGCGCAAGCCGCTTTTTTTCTATCTGGACTTTGGTTTTATTACGTAATCTGGGGTGGGTATAGGCCGGGGAACATTGTTTTCCGAGTTCCTATGAACCATGTTACTATTTCTTTGTCGTAATTAAAGTTAGTATAACCTGTAAAATTATAATTATTCATTGAGGTTGGTATGTTGTCTTCGTTGTTGAGAATGTCATCTTTTTGGAGGGCAAGTTTGCTCGCCAGTGTAGTTTTGGTTGCCGCTTGCGGTGGGTCGGAGAAAGTCGAGTCAGACGCTCCGGTAGGTAAAGCCGCTGACGTAAAAGCTAGTACAGGTGAGCCTGCCGAAGCTTTAACTGAGTCTGGTGTGCCAAGCTCTTTTGTAAAAGAAGTTACTGAGCGCTTTAAAAGCGTAAAGCCTGAGCTAGCTATCGTTAGTGTTGAAAAAACAGGTGTTGAGGGTATGTATCAAGTTACTTTCGACAAGGCTGGTTCCATCTATGCCCTAGGTAACGGCGACCATTTCATTGCTGGCGATTTAATGCGTATCGAAAACAGCAAATTTGTAGATGTTAAGTCAGAAAGCCTAAAAGAGCCTCGCATGAAGGCGTTGGCGAGTATTCCGCGTGACGAGATGATTATCTTTTCTCCAGTGGGCGAGGTTAAGGCTAGCATTTCAGTGTTCACTGATGTCGATTGTGGCTATTGCCGTAAACTGCATAACGAAGTCGCTCAGCTGAACGAAATGGGCGTCGAGGTACGTTATTTGGCATACCCGCGTGCTGGCATCGGTTCCGGTTCTTATAAAAAAATTGCTTCAGCTTGGTGTGCTGATGACCCCAATGAGGCTATTGCCAAGTTAAAAAATGGCGAGTCAATTCCTATTGCAGTCTGTGATAATAACCCTGTTGCGCAGCAGTATGAGCTTGGCGGACGTATCGGTGTGACCGGAACACCGGCTATCTTTCTTGAGACGGGTAAGTTGCTTCCTGGCTACCTACCGGCAGATCGCCTAGCCCAAGAGTTAGGCATCTAAATATTATAAGCGCTCGTCTCGGGCGCTGTCGAATTATTCATATATATTTCTAGTTTGGATTCTTTAGGTCGTGTGTTTCTTTAGATTCACGCGTCTCTCTTCGTTTATATTGGTAGATCGATTGACATCCCTCCTTAACGCTATTATTGTCCCCGGTTTGTTTCTTGCATCATAATGAAAAATCTTGAGGGTGGAATTTTGAAACGGGTCAATATCGGTATTTGTGGTTTGGGGACGGTGGGCAGCGGCACTTTCAATGTGCTCAAGCGTAATGTTGACGAAATTAATGCGCGCGCCAATAGCCAAATTGAAATTACTCACATTGGTGCCCGGCGTGAAAACCCTTTATGTGATACCGCTGGCATTAAAGTTAGCCGCGATATTTTTGATGTTGCTAACGACCCCGATGTAGATATTTTGGTCGAGCTAATTGGCGGCACAAGTGTCGCGTTGGATTTGATTAGCCAGGCACTACGTAACGGCAAGCATGTAGTTACCGCAAATAAAGCGCTGATTGCAGAGCATGGTAATACCTTGTTTGAGCTTGCTCGTGAACATAAAGCGACATTGTCCTTTGAAGCGGCTGTTGCTGGCGGCATCCCGATAATCTCTGCTTTGCGAGAAGGTCTTGCCGCGAATAAAGTGGAGTGGCTAGCGGGCATTATCAACGGCACCGGCAACTTTATACTTACCGAGATGCGCGATAAGGGGCGTGAATTTGCGGATGTGCTGGCTCAAGCCCAAGAACTTGGTTACGCTGAGGCGGATCCTACTTTCGATGTCGAAGGCATTGATGCAGCACATAAGCTCGTAATCCTTGCCGCGATCGCTTTCGGAGCGCCATTGCAGTTCGATAAAGTATTTACAGAAGGCATTAGTAATGTTTTGCCAGAAGATCTCACTTACGCTCAAGATCTTGGCTATCAGATAAAACACCTCGGTATTGCTCGTCGTCGTGATTCCGGCGGAATCGAACTTAGGGTGCACCCGACCTTGGTGCCCTCGGCACAATTGATAGCCAATGTAGACGGCGTCATGAATGCTGTATTGGTTAAAGGCGATGCAGTTGGTTCGACCTTATACTATGGTCCCGGGGCGGGTTCTGAAGCGACAGCCTCTGCGGTTATTGCTGATATCGTACGTGTAAGTCGTTCGATCGGTGTCGCTAGCGATAATCATATTCCACATTTGGGCTCAATCGATTCTAAGTTACAAGAGCCCTATGTGTTGCCTATTACGGAAGTAGAAACCGCCTATTATCTACGCATGTCCGTCTTAGATCGGCCTGGAGTGCTTTCTACTGTTACGCAGATACTGAGCGATGCAGGTATCAGTATAGAAGCCTTGGTTCAAAAAGAGCCTAATGAAGGCGAGCCGCATGTTCCGGTGATTTTGTTAACCAGTCGCGCCATTGAGAAACGTTTGGTAGGTGCGATTGAAGAGATCGAAAAGCTCGATACAATTAGCGATAAGATCGTTAGAATTCGAGTCGAACACCTTAATTAACCCTATATCCATAGATTCTTATCCATAGTAGGTTGCGCGTGAAATATATTAGTACTCGTGGGGAAGCCCCCTCACTTAGTTTTGAAGACGTTGTGTTAACTGGCCTCGCGAGTGATGGCGGTTTATATGTACCTGAAAAATTGCCCCATTTTTCAAAAGAAGAAATCAGCAGTTGGGTTGGTTTAGATTACCAATCGCTTGCCTTCAAAGTTATTGCCCCTTTTGTTAATGGTGAAATACCTGACGAAGATTTACGTCAGCTCATCGCCAGTTCTTACGAAACATTTCGTCACGATGCCATTGCGCCATTGGTTCAAACCGGCCATAACGAGTGGGTACTGGAGTTGTTTCACGGCCCGACCTTGGCGTTTAAAGACTTCGCTTTGCAATTTCTAGGTAACTTACTGGATTATGTGCTGAAAAAGCGGGGTCAGAAAGTTGTCATCATGGGCGCTACATCCGGTGATACGGGGTCAGCGGCTATCGAAGGCTGTCGTCACAGCGACAATGTTGATATTTTTATTCTGCATCCTCACAATCGAGTATCGGAAGTTCAGCGTCGTCAAATGACGACAGTGCTGGAAGATAATATTCACAATATTGCACTTGAGGGCAACTTTGATGATTGCCAGAATATGGTGAAAGCCAGTTTTGCTGATCAAAGCTTTTTACCTGAAGGTCGCCAATTAGCCGCAGTTAACTCGATTAACTGGGCGCGTATTATGGCTCAAATCGTTTACTATTTTTACGCATCTTTGGCGCTTGGCGGCCCGGATAAAAAAATATCATTCTCAGTTCCGACTGGAAACTTTGGGGATATCTTTGCTGGTTACTTGGCTAAGCAAATGGGCTTGCCGATCGATCAATTAGTGATTGGCACTAACGGCAATGATATTTTGCATCGTTGCCTTAGCGACAATGACCATAGTAAAAAGGCTTTGATTCATTCGTTATCACCGAGTATGGACATTATGGTGTCTAGTAACTTTGAGCGCTTGTTGTTTGATTTTTACGAGCGTGACGGCGCTGAGATCGCTGAGATGATGCGTGCATTTAGTAATGGTGAGAGCATTGCTTTGAGTGCTGAAGTGCTTGATCGTGCGCGTCAGACTTTCGGTAGTTACTGCATGGATGATGATGAGACGATTGCGGTTATTCGTGATGTATATGAGCGCAGTCAATACCTGCTAGACCCTCATACCGCCATAGGTCTTCAGGCTGGGCGTAAAGTGCGTACTTCACAGGATACGCCGATGGTGTGCCTAGCGACAGCTCACCCCGCAAAATTCCCAGAAGCTGCAAAAAAAGCAGGGCAA
>NVXL01000254.1 GCA_002746115.1 Alteromonadaceae bacterium | reverse complement strand
GTATTAAGCCTAAGCAAAGATCTACCCGCCAGCATCGTGCAGGACGATTTTGCCCAAGCGGCCTCAGACACACAATTATCCGTCACCGTGGCCGCCTTTGCTGAAAAACTACGCGGTAGCTACTGGTCAGAGCAATATGACTACCGCGACCTGCTTGATCAACTCCGACTGTTGCCCAGCTCCTACGTAAAAACCGATCAAGTATATAACCTTCGCCAAGCCCTTAGAGATGCACGCGAACTTGATAAGCGTCAAACACTCAACACCTCACGCAGCGCCCGCATGAACCTTGACCACGTTCCGCTGTTACAATAACGAGAAAACAATTAGATAAATACCCATGTCAAAACAAGCCCCACATCGCCTTTTTGCTGCGTTAATCCTAATTGGGGGCTTGTTCCTGCTGGGCGTTTTAATTTATGAATTTAAACAAAACTTGCAACTACTCAACAACAGTGAGCGTTTATTAAGAGACAGCGTGCAACGCTCACTCGACCACCACATTGCCGATATTCGCAAACACTACCCAAAAAACTACGAGCAGCTAGAAGATCAATGGCAAACATTAAAACCGGATTTTTACTGGTTCTCTAAAAACCAACAACGCTTCCCTTTTACATTTAAAGGTGACACCGACAACAATGATGTCAGCCGCTGGCAGAAACAAATACAGCGGTATAACACAGCATTGACTAATACACCGCTAGATAAAACAAAAGAAAATACGCAAATACAAGACAGCTATCTAGAAAATCGTATCGCCATCGTTCAGCGTTTTGGTCATGCCCTGCAAGACCAAGATGAACCCGAACTAGAATTAGCTTTAAGCGAATTTTTAGAGCATAAACTCGCCTACCGCCTGTCCCAACGACAAGAAATCATCAGCAGCTTGCAACTCATCAGTGCCGATCATCAGCACCGCTTCTCGCCCACATTATCCAAAGCGATTTTAATCGACGGCTGGCAAACTCAAGATGGCAAAGTGACCTCCGCCTATCAGCGACTACTACAAGACAACAGCAGCCTCGGCCTAGCCGAATATCAACTTGCCTTTGATCACTTACTCACATTAGCTGAGGCACTGAATTTTGACCCTGAGCCAATCAGACAAAGCCTCGCCCTCTCCACCAAGCCCTTTACGCCCGAACTGCCCACCAGTGAAGGTTTATGGCTGTGGCAATCGTGGCTAATTTATGGCAAAAGCGGCGAACAAAATTTACTTGTACCCCTAGACTTACCGCAGCTCGCCTCCGGTATCGCCCAGCGTTTTATCGCCATGGGACTGCTGCAACCCGGCGATAGCCTCTCATTTAAACCCAATCCAGGCTTAAGTCCCTATTCCCAACTAAACATCGAGCTGCAATTACACTCTTTGCAACGACAGCACGACCAGCAAGTCTTGTTTTTTATTGTTAAATTAATCCTGCTATTTTGCCTCAGTGCCCTTGCCCTTTACGCCCTTCGCAGCCTACAGCAACACGCCCAGCGAGAACGTAAATATTTAAACCTACGTGAAGAATTTCTCGGCATGGTCAGCCACGAACTTAAAACCCCTTTAGCCTCCATCCGTCTCATGGCCGAAACTCTGCACTTGCGCCTAGAGAAAAAAATGGCCGCCAAAGATTACCCCACGCGCATTGTTAACGAGAGCAGTAAAATGCACGACATGGTAGAGAACCTACTCTCCCTACAACGTCTTAAATCCGGAGAGCTACACCTAGAGTGCGCAGCACTACCGCTCAAAACTTTTATTGAAAAATGCCTTGCCGAGATTAGCAGTTACACCACCAAGCCCATCGATATGCAATTGACGATGAGCGAGCAACAACAATTATGTGTGGATGAAACCCTGTTCACACTAGTGATTAAAAACCTAATGATTAATGCAAGTAAATACTGCCAACACGAGCGGGTTAACCTGCACATCACCTGTGACAGCCAAGACCACTACGTTACCATTACTCTCCGCGATAACGGCATCGGAATTAACGCAGAATACTGGCAGGCGGTATTTACCGATTTTTACCGTTTAAAAGCCCTCAAAAGTGAAAGCGGCAGCGGCTTAGGTTTACCCCTATGCCGCCGTATTATGCTCGCCCACCAAGGTCAAATCACCATTCAATCCTCAGGTGAGCAGGGCACAACTTGGCACTTACAATTCCCGAAAAATGCGCCGAATACTAACGGAGCCGTAATACATGACTGAGACGATTCTAGTCGTCGAGGATGACGACAACCTCCGCGATACTTTAGCCGATGTGCTCGAAATAGAAGGCTACCACCTGCGCACCGCCGCTACCTTGCAAGAGGCGCATGCCTCCTTAGGCGGAGTGAGCATCGATATGTGCATCCTCGATATTACCCTGCCCGACGGCGAGGGTTACAGCTTTGCCAAAACCTTACGCGAGCACAGCCCCAATACGATGATTTTAATGCTCACTGCGAGGAGTTTAAATCGGGATATAGAAGCCGGGTTTGAGTCAGGTGCCGATGATTACGTTAGCAAGCCCTACCAGCTAAAAGAGTTATTACTGCGTGTTCGTGCTTTATTACGACGTAAAAGCAGCGCTCTATCTGCTGCTAAAACAACAAGTGCCAACATATTTAACTTAAATGGTTTTTCCGTCAACCGTGATTCACACGAGGTAAAATCGCCAAGTGGCGAGAGTATACACTTAACAAAAAAGGAGTTTGATTTGCTCTGCCATTTTATTGATCACCGAAACAAAGCCCAATCTCGCAGCGACTTGTTGGATGCGATATGGGGGCGAGAGAACTATATAGATCATCGGACAGTAGATAATTTCGTATCGAAATTAAAAAAACAATTTTTGATGGAGAAAGGCGCCGAAATTACCATTCGTACCGTGCGTGGTGTAGGGTATTGCCTAGAAGGCTCTCCTTAAAATTGAAAGCCACCAAGACCACATCTAAAGTCGAACATTCCAACCCCAGTGAAACCCACGCACCACCCAGCGAGCCTGAAAATGGCAAACAAACAAGCCAGGAGTTAAATATTCGCCATCGTAGGCAATAAACATGATTCGAATGGCGCCGAGGGTTTCCTTGAGCGGTACGTAACACTTACCCGAAACAAAATGCCTACGCTAATTGTCGACTATTGACAGACACACTCATTAAACTATGCCACTGCCAAAAAGCTAACGCACCAACGATTGACGCGACAACAGCAATAATAACAACACCAAATAAACTCAAATAGGTAGAATACAGTGCCAATAGCACGACACTTCCCAATACCCATCCGACATCTAATGCCACAACAATTTTTGTCCATATGGCAGGGGTTTTCTGAACAAGCGTCGCAAGCACAAACAAGCTTGCACTAAAGACTATAAGATTGGCGCCTATAAACACATATAACAAATCTGGCAAACTGTTGAGGGTGCCAAGAAGATTACTGATAAAGGAGGATAGGGAAATAAGAAAGAGCCCACTCATTCCCGAGAATATTCCATTGACCGCAACTGCATATTTAAGTGGCGTATACTGCGATGGTGTGTTGTGCGTAGAATCGTTAATAACACTCATAATAATGATACCGGTTAATTAGGCGACAATTTTGTATTAGGCGTTAGAATGTAAATAGACAATGTTTCTGTGAGCCTTAATGGCAAGGAACGCAGTATATCAGAATCATTACGATGATTAAAAGTGATAAGTTTTTGAGCGTCTTAGTAATTTATGTGTTAATCGAATCTTTAAGCCAATCCTGTATTTGTACCTCTCCTCACAGTATCGATTTAGACGTCAAATAAAATTTTATGGCGTGGCACCTCAGTAAGCTTATTTTAACTTCGGAACGAATTAAAATGGAGCCCGAACGCCCAAAGCAATCATCATCACCAGATTAAAACAAGCCGCGCTTGACGTTGAAAGCATCAAGCTACCGAAGTATTTCGATAGTTTGATGCTTTTATTAAGAAAATTCTTAATACTTCTTCTAGCCCTCTGATTTGGGCACCGTGACGAAGTTGGTAAAATCGAACACGCCAGCTGCAGCCGTACTGGCAACAGCATGAATGTCCACACCCGCGCCAAACCGTAATGTACAGCCACCTAGCAGAGCATAATCCGATTTCAAGCCAAGCGCCATTGCAACGATACGCGTACCGGCATCATCAGTTTCGCGTGCAGGGAAAGGGTTTTCAATAGAAAACCGCGCCGTTCCACGTCCTTTTTCATCTGTAATCATATGAGAAGTGAGTGAGGCTGCGTGTGGAAGCCTTGGCATTGGCGATGGCTGTAAAAAACTTGACCGCGTAGCCACAACCGTATAAATAGCATTCGGTAGAAGGTTCTCAGCTTTCACTTTAAACTTGGCGGCGGTATAGCTCGAACGACTTCGGTCATAATTAATTAACTTGACTTCCATCGTAACGTCTGCGGCTAACCAATCTCCAAGTGTTACGCTTTTATCTGGTCGGTTATGCAGCTTATCCTCACCTTCGCAACCAAAAGGCGCACACTCACTTCCATTTTTTGCCACTGGTACATACGGCTCTCCGGTGTTGACGTCATAAGCAACATCATCGCCCATAAACCCAACAATCGGTGCTTTTTCCAAAGCAAAACTTGCACGCGTGAAAGTGTCTTCCTGAGACATTGACGGAAAAATATCTGGGCAATTCGTTCCGTCAGGATTAGAGAAACCGTTTAAGTTATAGCGACTTTCACCCTGCATTGGTATTCTTGGCCCACCACCAAAATCCCCCTTTGCCGGACCATAAGAATTAGTATAAAGCTTAATATCTCTATCTTTGCTGTTTTCCGAAAGATCAAGCTGACGCAAAATAGTATAAGGCGCCCCAAAAGGGTTGGAAAAGTTTTCTACTCCGTTTTCATCCAGCGGAGGAACAGTATTCTTCGATACAATGGCAGCTTGACCAAACCCCAATTGAACCTGCCCATCAACCTGCGAAAGCGTAGCACCAACTAGAACAAAATCACCGTTCTCATCCATAAACGCAGCTGGCGGCCACAAAGGACCCTGCGTAGTATTAACAAGATCAACGCTAAGATAATTAGCCGCATTACCTTGCTGATTCGGCTCGCTAAACCCAGCAGTCGCTGACCCCATTAGGGCAATAGTGATAAGAGAGACAATACTTTTAACATTTCGCCTAAGCATAATAAATCCTTGATTTCGGTTATGGCTACGCCATCTTTTAATATGGTGATTTTAAATCGTAAAAACCCCTCATGTATTCTAGAGTTCTTACGGTATTTGATAAGAGAGGGGCGAGATTTTGATGTTTGAGAAAGCGCAGGGATTATCTACCTTCATCCGATACTTAGAAAGTTTTGCCTCAGACTTAAGCCAGTTCCAATGACCCACCCATCATGTAGCTATCCAACGCCACAGCAATAGAACCACGTGAAGGCGGATGAAACGCAAGTGGTGCGCAACAAGCTATGGAATACTCAATCTCTGGGTTCTTAATAAAATTCATTCCACCCAATAACTCGGATGACTGAAATGCCAAGGTGCCGATTTGCTGCTGAATGCCGTACCTAACTAACAAGGCTTTTGCAACGATATCTTCAGTAGCGTCTTCAGGTGACTCAAACGTTTGCATTTCATAAGCAATGCCCTCTAAAGCCTTCGCAAAGGTCTCTACAGTAGAAACTAATGCCATTCGCTCTCTATCAGTACCACGCTTAAGGCTCAATACATCCCCTATAAGGGAACTTACCACGCCCAAATAACTCGCGGTCACCAACAATTCGAACCAAAGAAATCCACCTGCCTCAACAGAATCCAAGGGTACTTTCTCATCCGGCATAAACAAATTTCGGTCTTCAACGAAGACGTTCTCGAGAGACACCTCCATACTTTGAGCGCCAGCCAAACTATTAATACCCCAAAAAGGTTTTGTTTCAATACCTTTCGCTCCCGCTGGAATAATAGCGATGCAACGCTGATCAAGTTCGCCGTCGGCATTTTCGATTTTTAAGCTCGCAGTGATATAGTCCATAGACTGAGCGATACTACAGGGTTTTTTTACACCGTTGACCAAATACCCGCCATCGACTTTCTTCGCGCTCATTGTCGCGTCAAGAATATTTGAACCGCTACGCCCTTCGGCAAAGCCCGACGAGACAAAGAGATTGTCCTTAGCTATCGCTTCAAGGTAGCTCAACGTAGCATTGCCGTAGAAGGAATATTCAGACAAAAATGCAACTGTAAAGTCGTGCATTGTTGCAGCTAACGCCAGTGAGGGAGAAAGCGCCCCAAGTGCTCTGTGTACTCGAACAGCGTCGACAGGCCCGGCTCCCAAGCCACCAAGCTCTTTGCTTACCATCAATCCTGGGCCACCATTCTTGCGATAAACTTCCAGTACGTCACTATCTTTGCCCTCCCGCTTAGAAAATTCTATATTTTCTACTTCGGCCTTCAGGCTAGGAAAATACCGCTCAAGTGCATCCCACTCATTTTTTAAATAATTCATTTATCAGCAGCCCTACTAAAAAATATTTTAAAAGGCAACAGGATGAAGTTCGATTAGATCACTTTCTCAGACCGCACTAACTCACAATGTCGCCGTCAAAGTACGATATGTTTACCATACATAAGGTATGAGGGTTTTTACCGTCTTGCCATAATCAGCATATTTTTGCCCAAGCTTTTCTCTAAGCTCAATTTCTTCATACTTAATACGACGGCTATAAGCGAAGAATTGAAGTACCACAGCGATAGCAACGCCATACCAAGAGTGCAACATAACCGGTACTGCGCTGTAAAGAATCCACGCTCCAGTGTAGCCAGGATGCCTAACCAATTTATACGGCCCGTCAGTGATTACTTTATGGTCGTCAAAGACGGTAATATGCCAAGTAAAGTGCTTACCTAGAGTAATAAACGCCCAAGTTCTCAAGCCAAAGCCCACGACCGCTAAAGCCAAACCGATTGAGGTAAAAATATCCCACTGAAAGCTCTCTGGATACCGTAAATACGCTGCCTCAGCTACTGAAAATATAACCGAAAAATAAACAGACCAGACAATTTGCGTTGAAGTCAGTCGATCGTGATCAGGAATTTCACTATCTACAGGTTTATACGATGGCTGCCAGATACATGCAGCAACGACAACCGAAAAAATCAACCACAATTGAGGATGATTCCAGGTTTCAAGATTTCCTGCAGCCACCCCCAAAAACAAAACAAAAGGTACAGCAATTGCTATTATATACTTTGAAAGCATATCAACTCCCCTGATTATTCAATATGTAATAAGTTAAACAAACTATCAATGCTACGATGTTGAAAATCATCAATGATAGCTATATTAGATTCAATTCTTTCCTTAGAGCTTATACTTCCCATACCTGACCTATATTTTTCATGTAAATATCGGCGTTTTTCTAACCAGTCCGAATTCCCTAAAAACCCACGTGGAATTGACTGTTCCGCAACATGGATTACACCATCGTTCATAGTAATCTTTACTGTGCTCGGCAGCTTTTTCTTGAGCTCGCTTATATCGTTAAAACTCTCCTTCTTGGAAGTCCACCAAGAATAAAACAACAGCATTCTGTAAAACCATAGTTTTAAGCGAGACTCACCACTAAAGACAAGGCCGCTCAGTTTGCTAATAAATCCGAAAGCCTTGGTAAATGGCGCGTTACTTAATACGATACCTACAGGTACCCCAGTCATCAATGATGCGGCCGAATGCTTAGCGTCATACTTTAAGGAAATCTTTTTCATTAACGCCCAAACAGCTGGGTCCTCTACACTATCTTTGCGTAAATTATCGACAGTGAACTTCCCATACACTAATGTCGAAGCAACAATATATGTAGGGCAAAAAGTTAAAGACGACACCGATTTAACCGTAGAATTTTTCAGGTAAAGCTGTGAGAGCTTTTCTACACCATAGTTAAATATATTGGTTTTTATTTCCACCGAGTCAATATCAGCGCTATCAATACCGCCCTTTGACATCAACATGTATACACAATCAATGGTCGAACTAATATAACCACACGAAGGATAGATTTTTATACTGTTAGTAAGCGTAAACCACTCACTACCTATATTGTCGATCAACTCCGGCCTGCAATACGGCACCATTGTTTCGAAAAAACCAGCTCTGCCAAACAATATATTATCAGATGGATACAAACCAGAAAGTGCAATATCACATGACTCCCAACCACTACGTATAGCAGTCGAAGCACAAAAGAATTTTGCATCAGAACCCAAAAACGCAGGTAACGACTGCTTACCCGTTGATGAAAGAGAAAATATGATCGATTTTCTCAACATCTCGCGACCCATGCCTAGGAACTTAGCTCTCGCAATCGCGGTCGCAACAAGATGAAGATGTGACGCCATCTGACCACGGGTTTGACCCAATGCACAAGCGATATTAATTCGTGCTGCAATCTCATTGGCTGTCACCTGGGCGGTAATGATTTCTTCTGCGGAACCGGATCCCGAACTCAAGGCCAACACTAACGGCACAATTACAGTTGAGTGACCAGTGTGCCCGCCAAGCATTACATCATCAAAGTCATGCACCATCGACCACGAGGCCATAACGCTCGCGGCCTCTTTCGGTGAGCGCTTGAGAACTTCAGCGATCCCGTCTTCGCCCGAAAGGCCAAAACTCAGAGAAATTTTTCGCCCTTCTTCTGATTGCCGCCCTAATTGGATCGCAGAAAGCGTTGAGAAAATTTGATTTTTTGCTTCTTCTACAACGTCCGTGGGTATATCTTCGAATTTAAGATCAGCTGCCCAAGATACTGCATTATCCAACCAAGCTTTATTCATATAATGAAGTTTCTATTACGTATAACGAGAATTATTTACTAAATAATTAAAACAATCGTTTTATTTATCTCTACCGTATTTATCTCCTGGGGATACAAACATCAGTAATATTTTCTAAACAAAATATGGAGCCCCACCAAAGGATTCTCACCTCTATTCTACTCCAAACGAAGGAGTTGCATCAATAACAATGCTTGAGGGGCATAACTGGTCTTCTGTAACCAACTTTTTCTACTAAAATAATAATTTCTTACGACTTAGATAATCGCAAAAAAACAAGATAAACCCGATCTACATAATTGGAGCCCCACCAAAGGATTCTCA
>NVXL01000253.1 GCA_002746115.1 Alteromonadaceae bacterium | reverse complement strand
CGAGTAAGCGTTGCTATATGCAATGTGTGCAGGGGGGGTGGCTTGCGCTGCGTGAAGGTGATGCGCAAAAGGTCGCTGTGCAATGGGAAATTGATAATCAAGGTGGTCAATCATTAGTTTGGCGTTCGGCCTCAGCCGCTTCACCGGCTCAATTGTTTTTTTTGCAAGATGCGGCCAAGGCATTGCCTCTTATTTGTACTGAGCTGCCGCAAGAGTCGGTAGTGGAGCTTGCCCTTGGTGAGTCGGATTATAGTGAGCTTGGTTTAGAGTGTATACGCACCTTTAAAAAAGCGATTGTACCTGCGATGGTGCAGTTTTTTTGCGATAAAAATACTGAGCAATTTCAAGCGCTAAATTTACCCCTGCCTAAAGTCCTGCCCAGCGAAGACTTGCCTGCGACAATGGTTCCGATTTTGCGATTTCGCTCGGTAAAATCAGTGAAAGAAGCACGCGGTATGCGCGATGAGGTGCATCTGCAGTTTGGCTTCCAAAGCGATCGTTATTGCACCAGCGAAAACGGTAAAAACGAGCCGGGTTTTTGGGATGGTGAAACCTTTTATTGCCTCGTAGTTGACGATGAACAGCGCGACTCTTTACAAGAGTGCTTGATGCGCTATCTAGCGGATTTCTCTGCCTTGCAACATGTTGGCCGAGGGAGCCCTAGTGCTTGGTATAGTCGCGAGTCTGAGCATTGGCAGCATTTATTTACCCAAGCGCGTGGCGAGCTAGAGGCGCAGGGCGTCGCTTTTGCGGTCGAGCCGGGTTTTCGGCATGATTATGTTATGGCGGATAACTGGCATGTCTCTCTTGAGGAGGGGGACGACGAACACGTCCATCTTGAGGTGGCGCTTACGGTTGGCGATGCTCGCGTTGATCTGCGCGATTTACTCGAGCAATTGCGAGAGTTTATTCGTCAGCAGAGCGTGACGGGTTGCAAAAACCTCACCGGTAATAATAGCTTTGAGCTGGGTGATGGCCGCTTGCTTCTTATCCCTGGGGATCAATTAACCGGGATAGTGGAAGAGTTAGGTGATTTACTTGATGGTCGTGAAAAAGGCTTTCGGATCGCTCGCAGCCAATTGCACCGGCTTGCCGGCTTGCATCAGCAATTACCTGCGAACACGGAATGGGTGGGTAAGACGGCTTACCTTGAAAAAGCGGTAAGCCTACATAAATCCCCGATTATGCTCGACAAAGAATTAAGTTGTGTTGATGCTACCTTGCGGCCTTATCAGTGGTTAGGGGTTTGCTGGATGCAGCATCTTAAGCAACATAATATCAATGGCCTTTTGGCGGATGATATGGGGCTTGGGAAAACTTTACAGACCATTGCGCATTTGAGTTTTGAGCAGCAGCAAGGTTTGTTGCATTGTCCCGCGTTAATTATCGTACCGACGAGCTTGCTGCATAACTGGCAGCGTGAAATTGAGCGTTTTGCTTCACAGCTACGCTGTAAAATTATGCACGGGGTTAATCGTCATCAGTATTGGGAGGAGTTAGGTAATTATGATGTGATTATCAGTAGCTATCAGCTCGTTGCCAATGACCTTGAGCGCTGGCAAGCGCAAGCCTTAAGTTGGTTGATTTTAGATGAAGCCCAAGCGATTAAAAACCCACGCACTCGTGCAAGTAAAGCGGTGCGCGAGCTAAATTGCCCTAATAGACTTTGTTTGTCGGGGACTCCAGTAGAAAATCATCTCGGTGAATTGTGGTCGATTCTTGATTTCTTAATGCCGGGTTGTCTCGGTAGCGCTAAAGCTTTTAAGAGCCATTTTCAAAAACCGATTGAGCAAGATGGTAATAGCAATCGCCTCAAGCATCTTTTAGCGCGTATCGAGCCATTTATGCTACGCCGTAATAAAGATCAAATCGCGAGTGACTTGCCGGCTAAAACTGAGATTAGCCAGACGATTCCCTTAAATCCGGATCAGCAGGCTTTTTATAGTCATCTAAAGTCTTCCAGTTGGAACAGCTTACAGCAACAGATGGATGATACTGAGCGTAATGGTCAGCAGCACATGTTAGTGCTGACGGCGCTACTGAAACTTCGTCAGGCCTGTTGTGATCCGACCTTGCTTGGTGAGCCGACTATTTCCTCTGCTAAACGGGAATACTGCGTCAATATGTTGTGTGAGTTGGTTGCGGAAGGGCGGGCTGTGCTGGTGTTTTCACAGTTTACAAGCATGCTGGATTTGCTTGCCGAGTCACTCGATGAAGAGGGGATTAAGTACCTCATGCTAGTGGGGAAAACGCGTAATCGCCAGAAAGTAGTCGATGCCTTTCAGGCTGGTGAGGCACCGGTCTTTTTGATTAGCTTAAAAGCGGGCGGTACGGGTTTGAATTTAACCGCTGCGGACACCGTGATTCATTATGACCCGTGGTGGAATCAAGCCGCAGAACGCCAGGCGACAGATCGCTCACATCGTATTGGGCAAAATAAGCCGGTTTTTGTTTATAAGCTTATTGCTGAAAATACCATTGAAGAAAAAATCGCAAAACTACAACAGCGTAAAGCTTTGTTAAGTGAGCATATTAATGCACAGGCACAATTGAGCGGTGAGGCTTTTGCGTTTAAGTTAGAAGAGTTAATTGCTTTGTGGCATGAGGATAATTAGAGCATGACAAGCCTTGTGGATAGCGACAACAGCTTAACAAGTTCACTAGAAATCACGATTGCTCAATTAGAGCAGCACCTGAGTCAGCAGGGGCATTTTTGTTTAATTGATTGGTTTATTGATCAGAATATATTGTCATATTCTGACTATGAGGCTTGGCGGCACCAGCGTGTTGACTACATTGATCAGCGCTTGGCGATAGATAGTGAGGCTTTACAGATACTCTTTGTTGAGTCTGTTACTTTCTGTAAGCAACTAAACTTAGTTGTTGAAGCGCAGACTTGGTTCAGCTGGAGTGATCGCAGGCATCGCTTGAAGGCGAGTCGCAATGAGGTGTCCAATACCTTACTGACACAGCATTGGCAGCGTGCGCAGGATTGCCCTCAGCTCGATTTGTTTATGGATAATAGTGCTGTAATTACTGAGAACGAGGTGCACCATGCGCTCGCCTCTCGGCAGTTTGATCAAGCACAGAAAAAGCTACAGCATCTTACCCGTATTAATCCCAAGCATGTCCGCCTTGGTGTTTATCAGGATTTAATTAATTATGGTGCCCACGCCTATGAGGCGAGGGGAATTGCTGAGGATGCGCTTCTAGTTGAAATTCAAGGGCTGTCGGAAGAAGTTGAGCCCTTAGCAAAAGAAACCTTAGGCACTTTGGCGCGCGATTATCTCGGGTTTGCCTGGCGTCGTATTGGCGCTGCAATGACCGAGTTACCTTATAATGCAGAGCAGGAGCAGTTGCATACGAGTTATGCGTTGGTGCAAATCCCGGACTGGCATGGCGCAAGAGATAGTTTGTTAGCCGCCCCCCAGAACCTTGATGAGCCGAGCCTACTCCATCGCTTGGCTTTATGTTTTGAGCATTGCCATCAAAAAAGTGAAGCGCTACTTGCTTGGTGCATATTGATGGAGAGGGATGCGGTTTACGGTGAGGCGAAGCTGGAAGCGCAAAGTTCGGCCTTGCTTTGGCCTTTCTGGCAGGATTTTTGGGAGCTAAATGATGGTGGGCAGGCGAGCTTTTTCTCGGCTTATCTGGTGGCGCGTCAACCAAGTATTACTCAGCATCAAGACAAGCTGCCTCCGTTAACTGCCGCAAGCACAAAGGCAATGGTAACTTTAATTGCTAAGCATTTATTCGGTGACGACGAGATGCAAGAGCGAGAGCAGCTGCAGGCGATTAGTCCTGCGCTACTGCGCTTATATTTACACGTGCGAGCATAGCGGGGTAATGAATGCTGGCGGTGTGATCGTTCAACAAAAACGCTCTTACCGTCTGCTTTGGTTTTTCTCGCCTGTTCTTGGCTTGTTGCTTCTGCTGTATTTTAGTTTTCCTTATTATCTTCCCAAACTCTTTTCGTACTTCTCTGGCGGTTGGCAGCTTGAGCAGTCGAGTGTGGGTTTTACTGCAAGTGCTGATGAGGTAAGTGCGGATATATCTGAGCTTCGAATATCACATCATAAGCACGGGGTGTTTTCTTTAAAAGACGGGGAGGTACGTTACGATTGGCGAGAGCGTCGTCTGACTTTAGGTGCCGCGTCAGTCCGTTATGATATGCTTGATGCGAGCGCTGCGCCTAGTGCCCCTGGGGCGCTGATGCTGTCAGAGGTGTTGCCGCTTTCATGGCTTGATACTGTTAATGCGCTCCCGCAAGTATTTGCAGATTTAAAACATTTTGAGTTTCACTATGGCGAGCAAAGCCTCGTGCTCTCTCAGTGGGCTCTTCGCTCCGAGCCAAATCAAAAGCAGCTCACGGCGCGCTTAAGTGCCAGCGAATATTCTCGATTATTGACCTCCTTTGATTTGTCAGAGCTGGGTGCTGTTTTGGGGCTGCCCGAGGGCGGTGTTGATGGTTATTTACAGATTTCTGCTCGTATTGATGGGGAGGGGCAGGTTTATTTTGATGTTAAATCGATTGCGGATAAAAAAGAAGCGCTTCCAAAAGAGTTATCTGTATTTGAATTAAGTACCTCAATAACTCAAGTTGGTGAGGTCATAATTGCATCTGTAAATTGGGTTTCGGAATTTCCGGTTGAACGCGGACAGACTTTATTTGATTATATGGGCTTATCGCCTATTTCCGAAATAGCGTCAAATAAACATCTTGGCGTACAGAATCGTATGAAGGCGAATTTGGAAATTAAACTGCCTGATCAGCCTTTAGGTGGTTTTAAGGATCTTTTGCAAACACAAATAAAAGGCGATATTTCAGTCGTTTTAACAAGCCCCTCGCAATATTTACCCCTGCACGCTGAGGCTAATTTTGCCTTAAATGCTACGGCACATCAGCAAAAAATATCGATGATATTAGCGGTGCCTGATGACGCGCGTGCTTCTGGTCTTGCTCCGAGCGAGCATGTTTTATTTTTTAGTGAATTTACTGTTGATGGGCAAGAGCACCGAGTGCAAGCGCGTTTGGATGAGCCTTTTAGTGGCGCTGTGACCTTGAGTGCTAGTGATTCGTCGACGGAGGTTTTGTCCTTTGAGGCTTTATCCTTCGGCAAGGCCTCACTGCTTATTGATGTAAAGTTTATTGATGCAAATCGCATAAATAATAAGACGGAAGATTCCGAAGGTGGTCTCGCCGTTGCGGCACATGTTCACTTGGGTGCTTGGCAGTGGCTGCCGCAAAAGAGCGTGGCGATTGACTGGGCAATATCGCTAGCGCCGCTGGTCGTTACGAGTGATCTGACCGTGCCGCCTTTGAGGGCTCAAGGTCAGTTAACATTGAATGCTGATTTCTCGCTAAGTGCTTCAAGCCTAGTGCTCAATAATGCCTGCGATGATTTACTATTCGAAGGTGAGTGGTTGGCTGGAAGTGGGAGTGACGCAGGGGTAGGGGAGTTACATCTAAAGTCAACGCGGTTTTTTTCTGAAAAGGCCTCCCTGCGGCGTTGGTTAAACTTTCCTGATTTACCCATTGAAGCGGTATTTGGTCGGCTCGATGCAAGCCTCGATTGGTTCGGGAGTGGTTCCCCTGCTATAGCTCTAGAAATGAAGGAGGGGACTTTTCTTGGTGATTTCGGCATGCTTGAGGGTGTTCAGTTTAGGTTAAGCTCGCAAGCCTTATCCTTGCTAGAAGAGCCCTTGCGAGAAGAGTCCTTGCCAGAAGAGTCATTGCTGTCTGGGCGCGAACTGAACTCAGTGCAGGCGTTTCCAGCCTATGATTTTGATGGCGCAGTGAGCCGAGCGGAATTGGGCGTTGACCTTACCAATATTAGCTTTGCCGGGAGCTTGAGTTTGCACGAAGAGCTGTTGAATTTGGAGCTTTCAAACATGCGTGCGGCAGTTTTTGGCGGCGAGCTAGTTGTTCAGCCTAAGTCGTGGGTGCTTGACGCTACTAGTGACATAGAGATCAATGTTGAAGTCACAAACTTTGATCTTAAAGAGTTGGTGGCTTCTCAGGGGCTTACAGAGCTTAATGTGTTGGGCGAAGTGTCGGGGATATTACCGATACGGATAAGTCAGGGGGAGTTCTTTATTGAAGATGGCCTGCTTGCCGATAATGACGGCGGGTTGATTCAGTATAAGTCGCCGTTGTTGCAGAGTCCTGACCTGGGCTCAAGTATGAAGCTAACCTTGGAAGTATTGGAAAATTTTGATTACCAAGTATTAAGCACGCGTGCCAGCTATAATGAAGGCGATTTGGTGTTGCAATCACGCATACAGGGTCGAAACCCAAATGCTGCGGCAGGGCGGGCGATTGATTTAAATCTTAATACCACGATTGAGTTAGCGTCATCAATAAAAGCATTGAGGGTGATATCAGGTATAGAGCAAATGGTTGAATCGTATTTTGATCCGAATGAATTAGTATCTATGCACCGTTATTGTGAACAAAGCAATTAATAGCAGTATTTTCAATATGGGATAGTCGAATGAAAGCAGCTAGTTACCTCTTACTTATACCGCTGGTTGGTATAGCGTCCGCCTCTATGGTGTCGTGTACGCCAACCCTCAAGGTGGAGGCTTCCGATAAGCCAATTACCATTAATTTAAACATCAACATTAAACACGAAATTGTAGTGAAAGTTGATAAAGCACTCGAATCCGTCTTCTCTGAAGATTCAGGACTATTTTAGGAGCCTCACTATGCAAAGCATTCTCGATCATCAAATTGTCCGTGGTACTCGGAGTTTAGTACTCGTATTACTTTTAGCCGTGTTGTCAGTCAACGTGTTTGCGCTTGGGCTTAGCGAAGCCAAGGTTCAGGGCTTGATTGGCGAGCAGCGCAATGGTTACCTCGGTGTCGTCAAAGCGCCTGCCTCAGCAGAGGTGAAAGCCTTGTTGGTGGATATAAACGCTAAGCGTAAGCGCTTTTTTGAAAAGACAGCTAAAGATAACGGTCAAACGCTTACCTTTGTTGAGCAGCGCGCAGGTGAGGCGGGCGTGAGAAAAACTAAGCTTGGGAACTATATTCAGTCTTTGAGTGGTAAATGGGTTAAAAAATAACCTGAATTTGAGCTTGTGGAAGAGAAACGATATTTTTTCTGGGTTTCTTTTAGTTTTCTATTAACTTTCTATTAATAGAGCTTGACGGATAAAGCGTATCGCTTTATTATTCGCGCCCTAAACGCACTCGTAGCTCAGCTGGATAGAGTACTCGGCTACGAACCGAGCGGTCGGAGGTTCGAATCCTCCCGAGTGCGCCATTATACGAAACCCTAGATCTAACGGTCTGGGGTTTTTTATTGTCTGCGATTTATCTGTAGGGCTTGGGTATTTGAGTGGGGGTTAAATACAGGTTGCTGAATAGATCCCTTCGTCCTTATATTATGTGTCATGCCCGGCAAGATCTAAATCTCAGACACAAACACCTGATTACGACCATTGCTCTTAGCCGCATAAAGCGCGCTATCTGCACGAAGCAAGGCTTGGTCGATGTCGTCTTTATTTGGGATGATTTCAGTTAAGCCAATACTGATAGTAAATCCGACTTCACCATGCTTGGTGTTTACGCTGCTGTTCTGTACTTCACTGCGAAGCCGTTGGGCGATGGTGAAGGCGGCGTTGACGCTGCAATCCCAAAGTACCATCGCAAACTCTTCTCCACCTAAGCGGCCGACGATGTCGTGTTTGCGGAGGTTGGCTATCAATATATCGGCAACGCGTACAATCACCTCATCACCAACGGCATGGCCGTAGGTATCGTTGACGCGTTTGAAATGGTCGATATCCATCAGCAATACACATGAGCGAGCAGAGTTGCGTCGTTGCTGTAGGATCAGGTTCTCTGATGATTCAATAAAGTGTCGGCGGTTAAACAGCTTGGTCATGCTGTCGGTGGTCGCGAGTTCGTAAAGGTTAGCGTTGAGGCGTGCCAGCTTACTGTTGTTTTTCTTCCTTATCGTATTTAGGAGGAGGAGTACATAGGCCATGATAAGGAATACGACGGCGGTAAAGGATGCAATGAGCAGCAGAATGCGCTGTTGGCGGATGGCGTCTTGGGTGTACTGGATGGTGGCTTTTTGTGAGTCTATTAATGTGGCTTTCTTTTCAAGCTCTTCTTGATTGATGGTTTTTTGAGCCTTAAGTTTGCGCACCTCCATGTTTTTTTCTTTCATACTCCAGCGCTGATTGGCAAGCTCGCGCTGCTTCTTTTCTATTAAGGCGTTGAGTTGCGCGACCTCATTTTGACCTTGGGCGATTTTGCTCTGAATGAGGCTTAACTTACTGTTAAGTTGATCGAGTTTTATTTGGTTCTCGTTTAGCTTGGTGGATTTGTATTGCAGGTCGGAGCGAGTCTTCGCGAGCGTGCTATTCGTTTTTGTCAGGGTGTCATTGAGCGCTTTGAGTTGCTCTTCTTTTACTTGTGTCTCCCGCATGAGGTCATTTAGGTGCTTTTCTTGGGCGCGAAGTTGTGCTTTAAGGTCTTCCTTGGTGCCAGTATGCTCTAGTAGAGCATTGGATATCGAGAAACCATTGCTAACCAAGGTCTCCCTGTGAAGGTGTATTTTGATTTTTCGGTTTACCACCGCTAGGCGCGTGATGCGTTTGTCTTGTCTCGTGCCGCTGTCGGTGACTATTAGCAGTTTGGTGTCGTTCAGTAGTTTGTCTGTGATGCGGTGTAAGCTTTCATTGTTCACAAATAGCAGGGCGTAGCGGCCTTCGGGGATTTTTTTTGAGGTGATCGCCTCGACACTTAAGGTTTTGTTTCTTACCTGCTTAAGGTGCAGGTAGTTATTGAATGATTCGAGCTGGGTGGCGTTGTTACTTAGGATGCCGATGACAAGTGTTCCGGAATCCTGTTCGTCTGGCCAAGTAACGTGGGTGACGATTTTGTGGGTGTAGCGTGCGATCGCGTCTTCGTGGCTGAGTTTGATGTTGGCGAGCGAGCGAGCGCAGGGTAATACTAGCAAGAGGGTAAAGGCTAAAAAGCGGAGTTTAGCGAGGCTGGAGAGTGGTTGTTGCGTCATTAGGAACATTGCGTGCGGCTAATATAGCGTGTTAAGTCGGCTACCCAATTTTGTTTAAGTGTAGCACAGCTGAGCTTATGGGGCGTTCTTTGGTGTTGTTTGTGGTGGGCTTGTTGCCTGAGTAAACCCACTAGATTGTCAGTCGGGTAAGGGCTTGCCTCTTCTGGGCTGGCTGTTCGGACTAAGCTGGCGTCTAGGGCTTGTCTGGTTTGCTGTTTGGTCTCTGACATTTTGTGTTGAGCGGTGCTGGATTTGGGTCTCGGAGAAGTTTTTTTTCTAGCTCATGGGGGCTATTCGTCAAGCGGCTGGCTCCCCCCATTTTTACCTTATTTGTTCTCTCTTTAAGCCTATGGAGCTATCTTGTATTTAGTTGAGTTTGGTCACTTGGGC
>NVXL01000252.1 GCA_002746115.1 Alteromonadaceae bacterium | reverse complement strand
GGGCTTTCGGGCTACCAGCATATAGAAAAATGTAATCGGCCATAATAACAGGCGCACGGCGTTTCGACCCAAGGTAAACGCCGCCCAGACTAGAATTTTCATACCCAACAGGCTTCCGCGCTCAGGCTGATCTCGCCAGTGCTTAGCTGTCATCTTGGATCTCGTCTAATAAGGTATGGTTACTCTTGGTTAATTCTAACTTTCCTTTGAGAACGACTTGATTGTCCCGGGTACACGATAGTGAAAGCCCTTGTCCTTCGGCACGAAAATCTAACCGAAGGCTACAAATATCTCCCGGGCGTACGATATCCAAAAACTTTATCGTTTTAATTTTATAAACGACTTTTCCTTCGGGCGCTAGGCTGTTGATTTTTTCAAAAATCCAGGTCAACAGTACTGCCCCTGGCACAATAGGATTGCCTTCAAAGTGATCTTTGTAACAATCGTGAACAGTCGGAATGATAAGTGCCGTGCTGATTGTGTTGCTCATTTTTACGTCACTACCCGGGCTGTCTTGCGTTTTCGTGCATTTGTTTCAAGTCGTTGACCGACAATTTACCGGTGCTATTTCTCGGAAGCGATGCCACCAGTGTTATCGATCTTGGGAGGAAGGCGGGGTCAATGCGTTTTAAAAGTACTTGATGAATATCTTGAGCGCTTAGCGAAGGCGCTACAACAAATGCTGCGAGCCGCTGCCGCTTATTATTTTTAGATTCGCGCTTAAATATAACGCCATCTATTACGCCATTTATTGCTAATAGTTTTTGATTTAAGTCTTGCAGCGATGCTCGCTTTCCCGCGACATTAAGCGTGTCGCCTGAGCGGCCTTGCAGCTTAAAATGTGTTGCGGATAATGGCTCAAGCTGATCCTGCAGTGGAACCTTTTTCGTTAGATGCGGCGCGTTAATGATATAGGGGAATGACGTATTCTCAATATGGACCTCGTCTAGCCAATGCCAGTTCTCTTCGGTGGTACGGCGTGTTGCAATACTACCGGCTTCGGTGCATCCGTAGATCTCTTCCACGCGGGTCTTATATTGTTTTTCTACTTGCTCTGCGATATCAAGTGACAGGGGGGCGGTCGCAGAGATAATTTTATCCACCTTAGGAAGCTGGGTATCAGACTCTATGATTGTTCGAAGGTGAAACGGTGTCGTTACCAAGATTCTAGGTGTCGGAGTTTGCTCAAGTATTTGTGCAACATCATAGGGATAAAATGGGTGTGCGGATTGGATAACGCAACTGGCCTGTAATGCCATTAGTGTGGTCATTTCCAAACCGTACATGTGCTGGCTTGGCACGGTTGCGACAATATGAAATTGATTGCAACCTTGCGCTTGTCGCTGCTTTTTCGACAATGGCGTTAATCGATCCCCTAGTCGCTTGGCCGTTCCTGACAGTGTTTTCCAGTGCTTTAGGTTCGCACTCGGCTCGCCAGTACTTCCTGAGGTATATGCGATTACCGCGAGCTGGTCGCCGGGTATCATAGGCGGCATAGTGTCGCCGTTAAGAGGGAGTTCGGCCTTGAAGGTATCAACAATATTGATGCTGGGCGCTGGCAGGTTAGGTATTTCACTATCGCACACAAACAATGGGCTTTTATATTGTTCGGCAATATCTTGCAGCGATAATGGTTGCTGGTTTGGCGGCAGTATATTGCAGCCACCATTCGCGATTGTCGCGGCGAAGGTAAGCAAAAAGTGATAGCGGTCTTGACATAAATTTACGGTATAGGAGCAGACAGGTAACTGAGACCTAACTATTGCTAACTGCTTGAGAAATTGTTGCTGACTGATCTTTTTGCCATCGCAGACTATGATCGCCGATTTTTCATCGTAATTATCAATGAGTGAAATACAAGCCAGTTTAGTCACTTTTTTCACCCCTTATCGACTTAACCACAATTTGAAGATAGGCAAAAAATGAAGGGTGATCATGATCTTTAAATCGGTAGCGCCGGTAGCAGTATTCTCCAACAAAAAATGTCCCGACCAAAACATGATTCACGATATTTGTAAATATTGACCAGAGTGTCAATGAACCCATTATTGGTAATACCAGTGCCCAAGTTGTCATTGCGGCAAAGCATGCCGCCCAAAGCTGAGTGATGACTCGTGTGTAGTTTTGCATATCCTGCGTAAGTGTACCCCGAGCTTTTGTGCCGATATCGGTAACGAGTGGAATTTGGCCTGGAAGCAATGTCCGGAAAAAGCCAATGAACATTAACAGGGGGATTAAAATAGGGGGGATATAAAGCAAGTAAATAGTTTTATCCAAAAAGAACATGCCTGATAGTCCGGCAACAATCAGACTGTAAAGCGCCCAAGTGCTTGGCTTACGCGCTATTAAATCACCCAAACATATCCCTGTGGTTAGCGCCAGGATGGCTAAAACCTGAATTGAGACTTGCGCAAAAACCACACCAAGGTGAACGAGCACTGGGTATAAGATAATTAGCCCGAAGCGCATTCAATTTCCTATGATTTAAATATGATTTAAAGTAGCGTGCGTTATTGCTAGGTTATGACCTTGAACGGCTTAACGCTTTGAATTAATGTGGTTTGTTAGCGATCGTAAGTTCTTAAAAACAGCATGATTATTTTCATCATCCGCTTTAATTTGTACACCGTAATTTTTGGTGATAGCTAAAGTAATTTCAAGGGCGTCAATAGAGTCTAGACCTAGACTGTTCGGAGTGCTCGCATCAAATAGAGCAGCTTCGGGATCGATATCACTCGCGGAGATATCCTCTAAATCCAGAACGGTTACTAATATTTCCGCAAGCTTTAGCTCTTCTTCAGTTTGTGTGCTCATATCCATACCAGTGGTTATTTTGCAGGTGCAGGCTTAATGCCCGTATATTCACTAAATACACCCATGACGGCATGACGCTTGACACTTAAGAGGTCTTCTTTAGATAGTGCTTCTACAATTGTTTCGGGGCGTACGCATTGCTCAATCGTATCCCAATAATATCGCATGAGTTCTTGTGCGTCAGCGCTTCGACGGAATATACGGGTTGCCAATGGCACAACGCCTTTCATGTAGGCCTTTAAAAACATTGTTCCGATCTTGCTATCTGGTCGGCTTATCTCTAACAAGAGTATTTTTCCGCCAGGCTTAAGAACTCTTCGGTATTCTTTAAATGTTACGCTAAGATCCGCAACATGCCGCAGAGCAAAACCCATTGTTAGCATGTCAAAGGTGTCGTCGGGATATGGTAATGCTTCACCAAGCCCCATTGTTGTGTGTTTTACACCGAGCCGCTTTGCTTCGCCAAGCATTCCCTTACTAGGGTCTAATGCACTTACATGACCGGTATCGCCAACAATTTCCTGTGCTAACAGAGAAACAACGCCTGTTCCCGCGCCTACGTCGAGCACTTTCATGCCTTCTTTTAATCCGTTCCGAAGCAGAGCTTGGCGACGATACATAACGCCAGATCCAAAGCTCATAATGTTGCAAATCCAATCATAATGCTCGGCAGATGCGTCGAACATTTGATCTACTCGTTTGCGCCGATCTTCTGGCGATTCGTAGTACTCTGGAAGGACTGGATGTGGTGCTATATTCGGTTTATTGGGGTTATTCATGGTCATCGTATTCTGGCATTTAGCTGAAGGGGGGTACTTTACGGCTCTACGGCGAGCTTGACAAGCACGTCTTCCGAATAGTTGTAAATTGTTTAATTTAGTATACAATGCAGAGCTAATTTTAGAGTAGTTTTCATTGGTTTAGGTAGTTACGTTCGGAAATGGCTAAAACTCATCCCCCCCAAATGAATGGTTCCCCTTTACACTGTGTATATACCCAAGATAGTGTCGCTTCATTGCTTGATTCTAATTTTACCTTGGCCGTCTTTACCTTTAACGGACAGACCTTTAACGGACAAACAGAATCAGCTGGAGCTGGAGTTAGCAGCCAGAATGATGACCCTCGCTTGGTGAATACCGGTTTGGCTAGGAAAGACGGATGCGGGACAAATGAAGTTTGGCGCAGTGAGAAGCCGGTAGTTAGCGGTACTGATGACGGCGTAAACTGGTCTGAAAATGGCGAACTTTTATTTTGTGCAGTTGAGATTACCGAATCAAATTACGATGGATGTACTGCCGCCTCTGAGGCAGGGTACACAAAAATCCTTACCTTCCTCGCCCAAAAAAACTTTCCCCATATTGTGCGCATGTGGAATTATCTTGCCGATATAAACAACGATGAAAATGGCCTTGAGCGCTATAAAGCTTTTTGCTCTGGGCGCTACAATGCTTTTACTCAGCGATACACGGAAGATCAGTTTCCTGCAGCCTGTGCCATCGGGCATTATGGCGGCGCCTTAGTTATTTATTTGATCGCATCGAAAGTGCCTGGCACACACTACGAAAACCCAGATCAAATCAGTGCATACCAGTACCCTCCTACTTATGGTGTTCGCAGCCCGTCTTTTGCTCGCGCAACAGTTAAGTCATTTGCTGATACTACTTATATATACGTCTCTGGTACCGCTAGCATTAAAGGCCACAAAACCCTCCATGCGGGAGATGTTGGACGACAGTTAGATGTGACCTTTGACAACATTGACCGCTTACTGCTCTCGATTGCTGGTAAAGAGCGAATTAGTGGCACGCTAAACTTTGATATTCTGAAAATCTATGTTCGAGACCCTTCGGATGTGGACTTCGTTAAAAGTATCGCCTCTAAGCACTATCAAGAGTCGCAATTCCAAATCTTACTGGGCGACATATGCCGCAGTGATCTAGGCGTTGAAATAGAGGGTATGTGCGTCATAGCTTCCGATAATGTTGATGGCGTATCGACTGATGATGAGAAAGACCTCCCGTGATGACTCGCCGTAAGAGTCGGCTCTTTTATCTTTGGCGAGTATTAGCGACAGGCTTTGCCTTCGCAATGTTTGGCCTCGGGGGGCCAATTATTGCTGTGGGAATTAGTATATTTGTTGGCCTTGCACCTATCCGAACTCCATTAAAGAGTGAGCTTTCTCGGGTGGTTTTACGCCATACATTTAAACTATATATTGGCTTGCTAAAATTTTTAGGCTTGCTAACTTATGAGATTCAAGGTCTTGAGTTTGTAGCTGCTGGCAGGAAAATTGTGGTGGCAAACCACCCCTCGTTACTCGATGTCGTTTTCCTGCTCTCTATAATCCGGGGGGCGACATGCATCGTAAAAGACAGTTTGACTAAAAACTGGTTTACGCGCCCGCCTATTTTAGCAGCAAATTATATACGCAATAATTCAGAAAATCTTATCGCTAGCAGTACAGAGGCATTGGCGGCTGAGTCTCCTCTTGTCATATTTCCTGAGGGTACGAGAACGAAGCCTGGCGCAGATTACCGGCTACAGCGTGGCGCTGCAAATATTGCCTTGTCAGCAAAATGCGACATTTCTCCAGTTGTTATTAGCTGTAAGCCTGCTACATTATTGAAGAATGAGAAGTGGTATAAAGTTCCTGATATTCCCCCTCATTTTGTAATCTCGTTCCGGCCACCGATAAAAATCCAGAAATATTTGGATATGAATCTACACCAGTGTCAGGCGGCAAGAATTTTAACGAAAGACCTAGCTGCCTACTATGAAGCGGCTCGCCAGGAAGATCAATGTGTTAATACAACGCTAAGTCCGGCGTAGACAGACGCAGAGTAACTGCAATTTAAAGAGTGATTTTAGTAATGCAATCAAAAGAAGTAATTTATCAGCGCTTAAAGGAAATTCTTGTCGAATTATTTGAGACTGAGCCAGGTGACGTGACTCCAGAATCAAGACTCTACGAAGATCTGGATATTGATAGCATCGATGCCGTTGACATGTTAGTGAAACTAAAATCACTGACGGGAGAAAAGCGCCTTGAGCCCTCCGACTTTAAAACTGTGCGTACGGTTCAAGACGTGGTGGATGCTGTATATAATCTGCTAAATACGGACAAATAAACAGCTAAGGTACCGGTAGAGTCATCATGGCGAATGTAAATATGGAGAGTGCGCTTGGTCGAGGGGAAAGCCTTAAGTCTTTGCTTTTAGATTCGCGGGTTGAACTGAGCCCAGATGGCGTTAACGCAAGCTATGACTTTTCCCTACCAGAAGATTTATTATTTTTTAAAGGGCATTTTTTCGATAGACCGATACTACCCGGAGTAGTGCAGCTAAACTGGGTCATGGAATGCCTTGAGGACTTTCAGCTCGGTGAGTTCTCTAGCCTTACACGGCTTAAATTTATGAAGCCTATTTTTCCGAACACCCCCCTAACGCTTAACATAACAAGCAAAAACTCAAGCTCGGTTAAATTTCGCTATTTCAACTCATCCCACAACTTTTCTTCGGGTAATGTTTTACTGGCATCGCCTAATGCATAACCCTTGCGTCATTATTCCTGTATATAATCACTTCCTAAAGCTACCTAATATTGCTGCCAGGCTAGCCGATTTAGATTTAGCTGTTTTTTTACTAGACGATGGTAGCAGCGAGCCCTGCCGGCAAGTCTTAGATGATTTAAGCAAACAGCCTGGTGTCACACTGCTACGCTGGCAAAAAAACCGAGGCAAGGGGGCGGTGGTGTGTGATGGTTTGACAAAGGCATTTTCGGATGGATATACCCACGCCTTGCAACTTGATGCGGATGGCCAGCATGATTTGGATGACGTAGAGAATATGCTGGAGAAATCACGAAACTACCCGCTGAGTGTTATTTCAGCTTGTAGGGACTACGACGAGATGCCGAAATCAAGATGTCGGGGTCGAAAGTTAACCGATGTATGGGTCTGGATAAACACCCTGTCTTTTACCATCAAAGATTCCATGTGCGGTTTTAGGGTTTACCCTTTGGCTGCAAGCATTGCCTTGCTAGCCAAGTCAAATATTTGCCAAAGGATGGACTTTGATACAGATATTATTGTCAAACTGTACTGGCAAGGCTTGGAGGTCGAACACCTTAGTAGTCGCATCATATACTCAGACGAAATACCGTCGCATTTTGATGTCCTACATGACAACATTCGCATCTCACTGATGCATACAAAATTATTTTTTGGGATGATTTTCCGTATCCCTCAGTTGATTATTCGCAAGAAAGCTAGGAGAGGCAATGAGAAGTGAAACCGTCGAACTGGAAATACCTTTTCATGATGTAGATAGCCTTCAGATCGTATGGCACGGGCATTATGCTAAATATTTTGAAATTGCGCGGTGTAAGTTACTAGATAGCATATCTTATAATTACCGAGATATGGAAAAGTCGGGATACTCTTGGCCCATTGTTGAAATGAAATCGAAATTTATTCGACCCTTAAGTTTCGGACAAAAAATACGGGTAACGGCAAGTATCGTAGAATGGGAAAATCGTCTAAAAATCAAATATTTGATACAAGACGCTGATAGCGGACAAAAGCTATCTCAGGGTTATACAACGCAAATGGCCGTTGTTATAGCAACGGGCGAGACCTGCTACGAGTCCCCAGCGATTTTGCGCTCCCTGATCGACAATACAGCCAGTAATACAGCACGCAATACAGTAAGTACTACAGAGAACGATAATGATTAAAAATCAACCTTACTATTTTTTCTTAGCTTACACCGCCTTGGTTTTTGCGCTGCTTTGCCCTAGGCACTCCTATTCTGACATCACGCCCGCGGAAGTATCGATTGATGACATCTCAGATCGGGTTCAGCAAGCTAACTTTTTGTCTGGCGCTTTTACCCAGAGCCGCACACTCAAGGGGCTTACTCGCCCACTGATATCGTCTGGCAAGTTTAATTTTTGGCGAAGCGAGGGTTTATACTGGGGAACTGAAAAGCCTTTTTTTAGTGCGGCCACCTACAAATCGGATCGTGTTATCGGATGGACAAAGCAAGGGCTTGCATCTTCTGAGAGCGTACCGAATCAAATTCAAAAGCGAGTCGGCAAGATTTTATTACAAATTATCAGTTCTGACGTTAATGCACTGACCAAAGACTTTAAAGTTATTTCGAGTTTAAGAGCATTAAAAAACACAGATAATACAGATAATTTAAATCCGTGGAAAATTGAACTTACACCGAAACAAGCTATCACCAAAAAATTTATACATACGCTCACTTTAGTGGGCGATCAATTTTTGCAAGAAGTGCGTATTCGCGCGGCTAACGGTGACGAGACAAAAATACTATTTTCCGACACGCAAGCTGCAGACGCACCAAACCTTGATCAGTGCAAATTGTTTTTATCAAGTGAAAAAACATGTCAGTAAGCATTGGCGCTTGGCAGTAAAATATGAATAAAACATTCTCCCTTTTTTCTTCGGTGTTTTTTAGTCGAAGTCTAGTTAGTCGAGTCCTAAAAGGTAGCTTCATCGCATGGATATTAGGAGCGGTCTACTTATACGCTAACCTTTGGTTTGGCGGCTTCACCCTTGAAACAAGTCTCCAAGCGATGATGCCAAAAGGTGATGCTCATGAGTTGGTGCAGAAAGCGTCGGATAAGTTATTTTCCATAAGCGCACGTAAAATAATAGTGCTATTCAGCGGGGAAGACTCGGATAAAGTACACTCGGAAGCGCTTAAACTAAAAGAAATCCTAAGTACAAATACACACTATGCTCTTCAAGGCGATACTTCTGTATCAAACGAGGTGGATGACTTATTTTCAAGCCTATACCCCTATCGTTTTAACGTACTTAGTGATCACCATCGACAACTATTATCGGAACAACAGGTATCAGAACAACAATTTGATCAAGTAATAAACGACGCCTTTAAAGCCCTCTTTGAAGTCACAAGCATGGCGTCAATTATCGCCGTTAGTGACGACCCTTTGCGCTTATTCGAAACTTGGTTCCAGGAGGCATACGCATTACCCACCAACATTCTGTTTGAAGACGGGCTATTTTATATTGCTGACAAAAGTACTGACAAAACTGCTAACAAAGAGACAAGAGGAATTACCCACATTGCGCTTATCGCCGATATCGTGGCTGACAGAGAAGATGGAAAGTTAAGTTTAGATATTCAAAACGACGTAAACACCTTTATTTCAGACTATGCCTCATCTGTTGCTTCTGGCGTGACGCTCGCTCGCTCGGGTTTGGCTTTCCATACGGCAGAAGCGGCGGCAAGAGCCAAAGGCGACATACAGTGGGTAGGTATTGGCTCGACGCTAGGAATCATAGTACTGATGATGCTGGCATTCTACTCATTAAACCCCCTCCTAATGAGCCTTGTCTCAATCGCCTTTGGTTGCCTAAGCGCTATTGCTGCGGTGCATTATGCTTTTGGCGAACTGCATATTTTAACACTAGTTTTTGGGGCTAGCTTGGTTGGCGTCACGATAGACTATTCGTTACATTTTTTTGTCAGTTTATATTACTCACCATCAACGTCAGATGACGAACATGCCTCTCCTAAGCAGGCGCTAAACTCCATATTGCCCGAAATATCCTTAGGCCTTCTCACGACATTAATCGGATACAGTTGTCTGTTCCAATCTACCCTGCCGAGTTTAAGTCAGATTGCCCTATTTTCAGTGGTCGGCTTATGCGGCTCTTGGTTGTTTGTCGTTGTAGCCTACCCCTTAGTTACCCGCACGCCAAAGCGAGCGCACTCACTACAGTCAAGAGAAGCCGTAAAAGGACTGCTGTATATATTTTCCGCCGCACCAACATTAATGTGGGCGCAATTATCAAAGGCTAAAATTGTCGCTATTTTCATCGCGATGTTTATTTTTTCTGCATTGGCATTGGCTGGAAAATTTCAGTGGTCCAGCGATGTTCGTGCACTGTACAAACCTTCGCCTCTATTGTTAGAAAATGATATTAAAATTAGAGGCTTGCTAAGCTCGTTCGCGGCCAATCAATTCTT
>NVXL01000251.1 GCA_002746115.1 Alteromonadaceae bacterium | reverse complement strand
TGATTTTCAATGATAAACATACCCAATTCGATCCGGTCACAGGGCGGCGTCTGGAGCCTGCCCCCTTTGTAAATGAGACGGTGAATATATCAGGTAACTTTTCTTCAGGGCAGCTGCTGCCGACACTCAATTTATCTCGTGTGTTTGTGCTATCAGGTTCGAGAACATGTTCGGCGAGTGAATCTATTATTAATAGCTTGAGAGGTATTGATGTAGAGGTCGTACTGATTGGAGGTAAAACTTGCGGTAAGCCCTACGGGTTTTATCCTTTTGATAATTGCGGGACTACCTACTTTAGTGTGCATTTTGCCGGTGAGAATGCTAAAAACTTCGGTGAATACTCAGATGGGTTTAAGGCGGCTAACGATAGTGACCCCGGCGGCGTGACTTTACCTGGCTGTTTGGTTGCAGATGACCTTACTCGTGAATTTGGTGACCCTAGCGAAGCGATGCTTGCAGCCGCGCTGCAATATCGTCAAGACGAGAGCTGCCCACCTATCGCAAAAAGTAAAAGTGCTAAGTTGGCCTATGTGCGTAAAGACGGCGAGGCTGAAGTTGAAGTTCCAAGCGGCTTTGCATTTGAAAATATCAAAATCATGAATCGTTGATATTTACCTTGCAGGTATTGTGTTTCTCTGTGCTGTAAATAACTCCGTGTTTCAGCCCGGGTTAACACTTTATCTGTGCTTATGTTAACTACTACGCTGATCGATCCGTCGCGATAATAGATATCCCAAGCCGCTTAGATTTTTGGCCTATTCGCCTTAGCCCCTGTATCGCTAGCGCCATCGCAAGGGCTGAGCAGCTTAGCCAGGTCAGAGCAAATCCAGGGTTTTGAGCGATATTTCCAAGTTGGTACAAAAAACTCGCCGTCCAATACGCGAGAAAGCTTGACCAGCCAATAACTAGGCTTGCCCACCAGGGCCCCGATTCCCGATTCATAGCCCCCATAACGGCAACACAGGGCGTATACAATAATATAAACACCAAGTAGCAGAACGCCGCATAACTGCTGCCAAATAAGCTTTGCATTGACTCTAGACTGGTGTTGGAAACACCTTGATCAGAAACTGAGTCGTTCACAGAGTTAAGACCAAGCGGGTCATATAAATTATTGCTTAGGTCGACTAGGTTCTTCCAAATCGATGCAAAGGCCATATAAGCACTGTCAAGTAGCGTCGTCGGTTCCGCTTCCTCGCTCTCGACATTGGCAACTTCTTGGTAAAGCGCATCAAGCGTGCCTACCACGGCCTCTTTCGCAAATATTGCGGTAAAAACACCAACAGTGGCTGGCCAGTTGTCCTCTTGTACGCCGATAGGGGCAAATACTGGTGTTAGCGTCTTGCCAATGTAGCTCAGGAGCGATTCCTTACTGTCTTGGTTGCCGAAACTCCCGTCAAGACCAATGGAATTAATAATGGTGAGCAAAGTGACGACTTTGACAATAGTAAGGCCCGCACGCTTAATAAAGCCTGAAAGGCGATGCCATGTTGTGATCAAGACATTTTTAAATACGGGTTTGTGGTAACACGGCATTTCTTGAAATGAGGGTGAGGCCTCCCCGGAAAACAAAGTCTTACGAAATAGCCAACCGGTAAATACCGCCATAGCGATACCAAAGAGGTAAAGCGCGAAAACTATCGTTGAGCCGTTAGAGGGGAAAAATGCCGCAGCAAATAAAGCGTATACCGTTAATCGCGCGCCGCAAGACATAAATGGCGCCATAGCAATTGTGAGTAAGCGATCCTGCTCGCGCGTAAGCGAGCGTGAGGCCATAACTGAGGGAACATTACACCCAAAGCCTACAATCAAAGGGACAAAGGCGTTGCCCGGTAGGCCGATACGCGCCATAAGGCGGTCAACCACAAATGCGGCGCGCGCCATATAGCCGGAATCTTCTAATACGCTAAGGCACAAGTATAGAAAACCGATGACCGGAATAAAGGTGCCAACTAATTGTATACCGCCGCCGATGCCGTCAGCCAAAATTGTGATTAGCCATTCAGGCGTATGGATAGCGCTTAACAGGCTGTGCCCTGTATCGACGAGCAGGGCGCCGAGCAAAATATCAAAGAAATCAATAAACACGGCGCCAACGTTAACCGCGATAGTGAACATTAGGTACATCATTAGCAGGAATATAGGGATTCCTAGCCAGCGATTGAGTACCACATTGTCGATTTTGTCCGTCAATGAATGATTGTGCTGCGGCTCCATGATCACAACATCTTGTGTTTGCTGCTGTATCCAATGGTAGCGCTGGGTAAGCGCTTCTTCTGCGCACAGGAGGTCTTCTTTTGGTTGTGCTATTGCAGGGTTTTTAAGTGCTTGCTTGCAGGTTTCTTTTAAGTTTTTAATGCCGTCATTTTTGCTGGCAATTAAGGGAACAACTGGTACACCTAGCTTGTGAGCGAGGGACTCGACATCGATTTTGATGCCGCTTTTGCTGGCGACGTCTAACATGTTGAGCGCGACAATCACTGGGCGCCCCATCTTCATAAGCTCTTGTGTGAGCAATAGGTGGCGGGAGAGGTTACTTGCGTCAACAATGTTGATGATTAAGTCGGGTGCTTGCTCCGCAATAAATTGACGTGCTATTTGCTCGTCAATGCCTTTATCCGAATCAGTGAGTGAGTAAACGCCGGGTAAGTCAACAATATCGGCTGCGATATCATTCAGTGGCATGCGACCCGTCTTCTTCTCGACGGTAACGCCTGCCCAATTACCTACTTTTTGATGTGAGCCTGTTAAGGCGTTAAAGACTGTGGTTTTACCGCAGTTGGGGTTGCCAGCAAGGGCAATGGTGTATGTGGTCATCTATGTTCAACATGGATTTGCAGCGCGTCACGTTTGCGAATGCTTAGTAAAGTATTGCCGATTTTAATTTGCATTGGATCTCCCATTGGGGCAACGCGCAGTACTTCGGCATCTGCTCCGGGAATTACGCCCATGCAGTGTAAGCGGCTGAGTGATTCCCCTTGTTTGGTGAAGCCTGTGATACGGCTGGCGGTGTTCTGGCTCAATTCAGCTAAAGTCATGGCACTCACATTGGGTAATCGGCGTATTTTCAATGGCGTTTATCGAGGGTCGGCGATGAAATGCGATAAATACCGGCTAAATGCTAATGGTTCTCGTTTAGTTTACGGCGACTGGCTTGAAGTTTCCAGTAAAAAATGGATTAGATGACATTATTGCTGGTTTGTTTGATCTGGTTTGGGGGTGAAGGTGATGTGCAGGTATTGATATGCTTTGAAGATTTTTTGAACTTCTCGATGACTTGCTCGTCTCATTATATGTATGAAGACTATAGCGCTGGCTACTTTTTAGCGTAAATAGTTAAGGTAAAAAGTTAGCGTGAAAGGTTTTCTATCTCAGGCTGTATTTGTATTGCTCTCCCTAATGAGTTTGTTGCCCGATAGCTTTTGCTATCGGGTTTTTTTTGTTTATTAATCGCTTGGGGGTTGGTTTTTTTTGGGTGTTTCGTCATCCGTATCGGTTTGTGGTGCGAGAAGCCAGCGGTTAAGCACGGTTTTGAGTTCAGGTAAGCCTTCTTTAGACAAAGACGAAAATGTTTGAGCGCTTACTAAGTCGCCGACATTGGCATCATCTAGGTGACGTTGAAATTTTAATAGGGTGCTTTTGGCGTTGCCTCGATTGAGCTTGTCAGACTTTGTCAGTAGTGCGTGGACGGGCATTTCAGCCTCGACGGCCCAGTTGATCATCATCGAGTCAAATTCCTGCATGGGCTGGCGAATATCCATTAACAAGACTAAGCCTTGTAAGCACTGGCGTTCCTGTAAATATACTGACAGGTTCGCTTGCCACTTCTTTTTCATTGCCAGCGGTACCTTAGCGTAGCCGTAGCCTGGCAAGTCAACAATGCGTAAAGAGTCTGTGTTACTCAGCTGGAAGAAATTGATCAGCTGTGTCCTACCTGGTGTTTTACTGGTTCGGGCGAGCTTTTTATTGTTAGTCAGCGTGTTTATGGCGCTTGATTTACCTGCATTTGAACGGCCAGCAAAAGCGACTTCGAAGCCTGTCTCAGGGGGGCACTCTTTAATACTTGGGGCGCTGATTAAAAACTGCGCTGTCTGGAAGTGAATTTCATCCATATTTGGCCTATCTTATCTATATTTTGATGTGATCTAGTGTGCATGTGGTTATAATGCCGACTAATTTTGTGGGTTGCCGTTTAAACCTGCCATAGAACTTCGTGCCAAGTCGCATTACCCTGCTGACTTTGGCTTTATAGCAGTATTCGATGATAGAAGAAATAAAAGAGTAGAACTAATGATCAGTGTTGTTCGCAATGTCCTGTGTTTTTTGATTGTTTTCAGCGTGTCTGGTAGCGCGTTTGCTGGTGGAAATGTGAAAAGTGGTGAGAAGCTTGCAACTACGTGTGCAGCTTGTCACGGAGCTGATGGCAATAGCGCATCTGCTACATTTCCTAAGCTTGCGGGTCTCGGAGATAAGTACTTGCTTAAGCAGCTGAAAGATATCCGTAGCGGTGCTCGCCCAGTTGCCATGATGACCGGCATGCTAGAAGGCTATAGCGATCAACAGTTGGCTGATATTGCCGCTTTTTTTGATGCTCAGGAGATGCAGTTAAGTGGTTCTAAAGATATTAAGGTTCAGGTTAACTCCGGTATGAAAGTCGACGGCTTAGCGCTCGGTGCTCGGATATACCGTGCGGGCAATCACGAGACAGGCGTTCCATCCTGTACCGGTTGTCACTCGCCACGTGGCTTGGGTAACTCGCCCGCTTTGTATCCTCGTTTGAGTGGTCAGCATGCGGATTATATCTCTAAGCAATTGAAAGATTTCCGTGCGGGTAACCGTACCAATGATAGCCAGGGGCGCGTTATGCGTTCAGTTGCTAAAAATATGAATGACGCTGAAATCGAAGCGTTAGCTAACTTTATTGCGGGTTTGCACTAACGATTAATTGGTGTGTTTGTACAGCGGGGTAGTGATAGGCTGACTCGCTCGTATCTTAATTGACATCTCGATTGAGGCGTCACCTACTATGTTTGTTTGCTAAATGTGGTTCGTTAAGCAAATATTCATGAAACTCTTGTTAGAGTAAGCTCTCAAAGCTAGTCAATTAACCATTATAATAACCGTCCGTCAGGAGTTTAGTATGCGAATCTTAATTGCCGTTTTAGGTTTAGTTTTATCGTTTGGTGCTTATGCCCAGGCACTTGCCCCCAAATTTAAAGCGGGTGAGGATTATAAGCTGCTTGATAAACCAGTTAGAACGATCACCCCAGGCAAAATCGAAGTAACAGAGGCGTTTTCCTATACCTGTGGGCATTGTTTTCACTTTGAACCAGTCCTAAAAGCTTGGACAGCTAAGCAAGCCGATGATGTTGCCGTTATAAAATTACCTGTTGTGTGGCGTGCCGAGATGGGGCATTACGCGCGTATCATGTACACCGGTCAAGCCTTAGAGCTTTCTGACAAAGTTGACCAAACCGTGTTTGATGCAATCCACGTGCACGGTAAAAGACTTGCCTCTGAAGCAGACGTGGCCGTACTTTTTAAAGACTTAGGGGTTACTGATGAGAAGTTCAAGAAGACCTTTAATTCCTTTGGTGTGTCTAGCCAAGTTCAGCAAGCTGAGTCAAGAACTCGCAGTATGGCTATTCAAGCAACCCCTCAAATAATTGTTGATGGCCGTTATTCTGTGACAGTTAAAAAATCAACAGGTCATGAAGGCCTGCTTCAGGTGATTGAGTTCCTGCTTGATAAAGTACGCGACGAAAAAATCTAAAGTATTTCGGCTTTATTCTCTTTTTTATTCTTACTTTGTTAGCTTCAAATATTTTTAGCGTCAAATTACACTGAGATTCTTCGGAATCTCAGTGTAATTCCATACTTGCCTGTCACGCGTGCGTTATCTAGCTATACTATTGAAATATATGGTTTAGCGGAGCGTTTTTTGAATGGTCGAGACAGCTGACAGCGACGGTTATCGAGAAAAGTATCGGCAACTGATTGCAGAACAAGAGCAAGCTGAAAAATTATTTGCGTTTCAGCTTGATGCCTTAAAAAAGACTCTTAACATTGTAGGTGTTGCCGCACAGGGTTTAGATAAAACCTTGGATGCTTCATTTGCAGGGCTCAAAGATGCAATGCGTGGTGGCTCAGGAGAGAAAGTTCTCCAGCAGCTTGGGCACGTACAGAAAGCCGCATCCAATCTGGAGCGGTCGCGTCATGATCAAAGCGTGCAGACAGCCCAAGATTTGAATGTGGTTGTTGAGCGCTTACTTGAATTAAAAATCCCCAAAGACATATCCAGCCAACTCAAATCCTATAATACCGGTCTAATTGAGCGGCTCAATACCCACTGCAATTTTACACAAGTATTGGGTGAGCTAAATCGACTGCAATCGATGGCCTTAGATGCAGCCGCAAATCCAGCTACCAGCTTTTGGTCCCGCATAAAAAGTGGGCGAACCCTTAAAGGCGATGAAGACGATGGCGAGACGGCAACAGCCGAAGAGCTTGAGCTGCGTCCGTCTTCAAAGAGTGACAAACCTGGTGATGAGAAGGTTGTCAGTGAAAAAAGCAGCAGTGAAAAAGCGGTTAGTGAAAACTCTAGTGTTGAAAAGTCTAGTAATGTAGGGGGCGGCGTAGAAACACTCGAAAAGCATCTGCCTGCCACTCCTGCGGGTGCCGATCGCTACCGCGAAAGTGCAGGTCAGCCAGTGCCTCAAAACCTAGATCGAGCGCGGCTTAATTTTGACCCGGGTGAAGAGGATAACTATGAGCAGGTCGCCCAGAATATCGCGCATACCTTGGCTGAGCTTGTTGATCGGATAAAACCTAATGACGTTGTTCGGCATCGTTTGGATATGGTGCGCTTACGCCTCAAACGAGGCATGGATTGGTATGCCTTGTCCGTTACGATTGAAGATATTCGAGACATACTTTTACTGCGATATTTGCAAAATGAAGAGGAGTTTAGTGAATATCTCACAAGTGTTAATTGCGAATTGGTGGCGATTAGTGATGCTTTAAAAACGGCGATGGTGAACGAAAGTCAACGCGACAATGCTTCCAGCGAGCTTTCGAGCAACTTGACGGAGCAGATGTCGCAGATGCATACCTCTGTGGAGGAGGCTAAAGACCTCGATCAGCTAAAAGGCCGAGTGCAGGATCATTTGGGGCTAATTCAAGGGGCTTTAGATAGCTTCCAGTTCAAAACTGGCAGTAGCGATTCCTTGTCTGATCAACTTAAGGCCTTGGTTGATCATGTGCACTCGATAGAGAGTGAATCGAAAAAAACCAAAGAACTCTTAGAAGAGGAACGCTACAAGGCAACACATGACGTGTTAACCGAACTGCCCAATCGTGAGGCCTATAACGAAGCGGCCTATAAAGAGAAGCAGCGGTATGAGCGTTACGGGCGCCCCTTGACGATGGCAATTTGTGACATCGACTACTTTAAAAGAATTAATGACAACTATGGTCACCAAGCAGGTGATAAAGTATTGAGGTTAATCGCAAAGCTGGTGGCGAAACGGCTGCGAAAGGTGGATTTTGCGGCGCGCTATGGTGGGGAAGAGTTTGTTATTTTAATGCCGGAAACGAAGCCGGAGCAAGCGTTTGGGGTTTTAGATAAAATTCGCGCTATTATAGGCAAAACACCTTTTCGCTTTAAAGACGATCCGGTGCAGATCACGCTCTCGTTTGGCTTAGCGCAGTTTGCCAAAGGTGATAGTGTAGAATCCGTTTTTGAACGCGCGGATAAAGCTTTATATAAAGCTAAGAACAGTGGTCGTAATCGGTGTGTGATTGCAGAAGATATACCTGATGCGGCTCAAGATGACTCTGGTAATTCGGATGATGATTCCGCATAATCGCGGCCTATGCAAACACCCACTGTCGAACTCGTATATTTACCTATTGCTGAGCAGGGTTTTGATCCTGATCTTCCGGATGCGCTTAAAATTTTAGATGAGGAAGAGTTAATACGCTTCCACCGTTATAAAAACGATCATGCGCGGGACTGTTTCATTCAGGCGCGGCGTATTGCCAAGTCTCTTCTCGCAGCCCGCCTGGGTTGTGATGCTCACCAAGTTAAATTTCAATATTCCGATAACGGTAAGCCAAGTCTAATTGGTGCCGAATTACCCTGTTTTAATATTTCTCACTCGAACTCTGCTGTAGTTGTTGCTGTGGCAGATGTTGGTGTTGGTGTGGATACGGAAGAGGTTGATAGGCGTTCAAAGCCTTGGCGAGCAACCGCCGACTACCTAAATGCACATGCAGAAGCTTGTGTGGAGGCCTGCGCGACTGAGTTTGAGTCTGCTGCGACTTTCGCTACGCATTGGAGTTGCATGGAGAGTTACGTCAAGCTGCGTGGTAGCTCGCTTTTTTTCGATAAGGATCATGTTGCAATTGAGCCTTTCGCGGCTTTTGAGTTGGGTGAGTGCTTTCGCTACCAGGAGATATATTTCAAGACCTTTGATTTGTCTGACGCCATGCGAATTTCGATCGCGACCGAAGGGTGTTTGCCTTTGGTATCGCTAAAGCGTTGGCAGGGCTCAGCGCCGCTTGTTGATGTTGGTATTTACTAGTCGCCAGCTAAGCTTGCACGTACGCGTTCGCGTACCTTCGCGCCGGATAGACATTCGATTAACTGCAAGGAAAATTCAATAGCCGTGCCGGGGCCGCGTGAGGTAATTAGTGGCCAGTCGATCACTACTGACTCATTACTCAGGCTTGTTGAACCAAGGTCAATGCCGTCAAGTGCGCCAGGGTAGCAGGTAATGGTTTTGTCATCAGTTACTTCCGCTTTAACCAAAACCGCAGGGCCTGCGCAGATCGCAGCGGTCATTTTATCTTGTTGCACTTGTTGGTGAATAACCTTAGTAACTCGATGATCCTCTATTAGATGTTCAACTCCGGCCTTGCCTCCGGGAATCACAATCAGATCAAAATCATTACCCATGACTTCATCGAGCGTACAGTCTGGCACTAAGACTGTGTGGTGTGCCGCCGTTACGTAGCCTTTATCCAAGCTTGCTCGGAGAAATTCGATATTGGCTCGTGACAGCAAGTCCATGACGGTAATTGCTTCGAGTTCTTCGAAACCATTGGCAAGAAGAATGAGTACGCGTGCCATGGGGTGCTCCAAAGTTTGGCGTTAATTCGCCGGGAAATCACTATGCGCGATTGTTTATATGCAATGCAAGCTACGAAAGTCGATTAGGTCGGCTTTTTCAGTCAGCTTTGTTGCGCGGTATAAGTTGCGCAGTATAAATAGAATAGTTGAATTGTTATGCCCTGTGTTTGTTAGGGGCGCTATATGTGAACTTTTGATTTCTGGCTTTGCACCAATTGTGTGAGTTGACGGTTTGTTTTGGTGCGGTTTGCCATGGTCATAGTCGTGTTTGCAGTGTTAGGTGTGCCGATGAGTTAGATGTTTTACTTCTATTTAAGTGCGTTTTTAATCTTGGAGATCAAATTACTGTTTTACGTAGCGTCTCCATTTTTAAGTGCTTGCAGGTACTTTAGTGCTTACTTCGGTTTAGGGAAAAGCTAGTCATGTACTGTCAGTGTAGGTGAGGTTTTAAAGCTACGGCATGTTTTTTGCTCTAGTTCGTTAACGCAGAAATCGTATAGGTGCAATGTGGCACAACTAGTGGGGAGGCGACAAAATGAGCCAGTTTTTAGATAAGTTACGTTTTTTCAGTGTGAAAAAGCAGGACTTTGCCAACGGACATGGAGTCACAACAGATGAAGATCGTGGTTGGGAGGACGGCTACCGTAAGCGCTGGCAGCACGATAAGATTGTGCGATCTACTCATGGTGTGAATTGCACGGGCTCCTGCAGCTGGAAAGTCTATGTTAAAAACGGTTTGGTAACCTGGGAAACCCAGCAAACCGATTACCC
>NVXL01000250.1 GCA_002746115.1 Alteromonadaceae bacterium | reverse complement strand
CCTGGCGTCGTTTTTGTCACATGATAGGGATGGATATTCGCTATCAAATTGTTAGTTGAATTACGATAATAAACAAGAACCGGGTTTGGGCTCACACCGCCGTAGATCCAAACGGCATGACCTTGATCACCCGAGAAATTACCTCGTGTCCAACTCAAATCAAACTCGCCAGTGGTGGATTTGCTTATTGGGGAAGACAAGCTTGGCGGAGAATCAATTATCACCATCTTAGCGACCCCACCACTATCGCTACAGCCTTGGGCGTTACAGGCCTCAACCTGATAGCTATAGTTGCCGTTACCACGACTCAACCCTTCGGTTTGCCTTTCTAGCCCAACGTTTTGCCAGGCGCCATAGCTGCCACCGACGACGGTGCGCTCACGCCATTGGTAATAATCAACCGGGCCCAGCACTGCTGGCCACGCAACATGGTAAACACCATCGTACAGTGTTCCACCTTCCAAAATCATAGGTTCGGGAGTTGGTGGAGGGAGGGCCGATACCACCAACGCGTTTTCGCCGTAATACCATTCGCTTCCACTCCTAGTTCCGTTCGAAAGAACATTAAACTGCTGTTCGCGAAATTTGTAGGTGCCGCTTGCCGTTACGGTTATCTGATTGCCCACAGCATTGACAACCTGCCAACCGCCACCGTTGCGTTGTATTTGGAGTTCACGACTACTCAAACCCGTAAAGCCTCCAGGCCGACCAATGGTAAATACTCCGTCGTTATCATTGGCAGGCACCGTCAGGTGGATACCGGCTCCTGCGGGGCTGCGAGCCGTAAAATCAAAGGAGGTGCCGCGCGATCGTGAACCATCGGAAACAGTCAATGTAACTCTGACGCTGCCGGTCAGCCAGGCATGAGGGTTCAAGGTAAGCGTACGACTGGTACCGCTACCGACAACTGTAATTCGACTGGCGGGTAGGAGGTGGTTGTTATTGGAGGCCACAGAAACAGTTAGGCTCGATGGTGTTTCCTCATCGTTCACGGTAAAGCTTACCGAGCGCGATGTATTAACATTTGTCTCCTGATCACTTATGGTCGATATCGTTGGAGTATCGTTTACGGGGTTAACCCTAATCGAGTCTGAAGCCACCGGTGACGCTCCACCAGCGCCTGTACAGGTAACACCTGCGGTCACATTGTGAGCTGAGGAGACATTGGTCGGGGCGTGGTAAGTCGTGGTGCCCGAGGGGCCGCTAACGCCACTGATTCCCGTTGCGCTGCAATTTGTCGCATCAGTACTGCTCCAGCTAAAACTCGCTGTACCACCTTCATTAACTGAATTAGCGGAAAAAGACGCACTCGCGGTTGGCGGCCTGGCATCAGGTGCCGGTATGCTGAGAGAACCACCGCCACTAATACTGGAATTAGAACCAAAGGGACTAATCCCATGCACATAAATTGCTTTACCCTTATGCGCCTCACGCTGACTCTCGCTAAAGGTATAATGGAAGCGATGTCCAACTCCGCTGGTTCGGCAAGCATTGGAGACGCCCGTCTCACTGGATACAGTAGCACTACCACCAGCTAGGTAGGTGCCCTGCCCGGCCGGCCCGCCGACATAAATATGGTAGGCAATTGACTGGGCATGATCACGCACACATACCCAGCCATTCAAACGACCGTTTGTTAGAGAATCAATGTTCCCTGCAACGGTGTGATAATTTGCAGGCGCCGTAACGGTAACGGTAAAACTACGTATAGAAGTCTGCGTGCCGTCGTTTACACTAACGTTTATGCTTGCCCAGCCCGTAGCTTCACTGGCAGGTGTCACACGAATAGTTCGGTTGCTTCCACTCCCACCCAAGCTAATACCGCTGTTTGGCACCACGCTGGTATTGCTAGAAGTGGCCGTCACAGTTAAAGAAGAAGCGGCTGTTTCAGCATCGTTAACGGTGAAAGCAATATTAGACGTGGAGGTATTAATAGAAATATTTTGAGCGGCGATACTGGAAATGGTAGGCGCGCTGTTTAAGTTAACAACGATGGGATTTGAGCCGTTATACCACTGTGTTTCTAGCCTTTGACCATTATAATTAGGGTTAAATTGTCTTTCTCGATAGCGATAGGTTCCGCTAGCGCTTACGCTAAGCGCCCAGAGGTGTGAAGTGCCAATCCGAATGGTGCTAAAGCCTGCGCCATTATAACTCTGTTGCAGCTCCCGACCGGTCATGGGAGTAAACCCACCCAAGCCAACTACCTGAAAGGTGCCATCATCGTCCGTTGCCGGAACAGAGATCGTCTGCGCAAAAGCCTGTGAGGACGCTAGTAACAGAGTTAAAAAAGCAAAAGCTCGGACGCAACGAGGCATAAAGCCCCCTAAAAAAAAGAAAGCACTCATTATTTAGAACCACAATTATTTATAAAACAATCTAATGAATTTCACTATTTTATGTAAAAAACAAAACACGCCCTACCTACGCCACAAGAAGAACAACTCGCTTACGTCTAGCACATCCAAAACGAACAAGATATAACAGCAACTACACGACACTTAAATATTAATAGAAACGAAGGCATGACACAAAATCAGAAGCGCGCGCAATTAAACGCCAAACGGAAAATAACACAACACATAAAGTGTGGTTTAAGTAACACAGCAAAGAGGGAAATCAAAAACATCTGAAAACTAGGCGCACCTATCATTATGGTGGCGAGCCAAACCCCAAAACATTTTCCGGTAATTTTATACTAATAACACACATTAACACATTAATAACCTATTTGCGTCAACCGGACTATAAGAACAACACCTCACTGTAAACAGTTCACTCTATCAATAGTGAACTCAAATAGAAAGTGAAGATAAAGGTGACGACAAATATAACATTCCCACCAACCGAACCGCAGCTGGCTAAAATATTAATTAACTTCAGTTTAACTGAGTAAACTCATTATCGTATTCGAAGTCGTCAACACTGCTACAGCTAGGTAGCTGAGTACAGAGCTCTTGCAATTAGGTGAAAGGCTCAATGCCATTAGCCTTTGCCGTTTCAATAACACCGTAGATCATCGCGCTAGCTTTTGCGCCGCTTTGGCTCTTGCTAAACAGCCAATTTTTTCGCCCAAAAACAAAAGGCCGTATTGTATTTTCAACTGGATTATTATCAATATTAAGCCGGCCATCTTCGATGTAGCGCGTTAATTTCTCCCAGTTTTTGGCGATATAAGATATCGCTATACCAGTACGACCCTTGAGTAAGATGCTGAGTAATATTTTATCCAGCCACTTCTTTATTTTTTGAAGCTGGGGTTTGCGAGGCTTATTATTAAAAACATCCAAACCATCTAATAATAAATTAAGCTGATAGCCATCAATAGTAATCGTGTCAGATTCAGGTTTTCAGGGGTGATCAGAAAATTAAATAGTATTTACGCCGCCCCTAAAAACGCGGATTCAATTTTGTCATGCCTCTAAGCAATAACGCTATCGTTCACCTGCAAGCCCCAAAGTTTTGCATAGTGACCGTCATGTGCTAATAGCTGCTGATGGGTGCCAGACTCTTTTACCTGCCCTTCACTAATTACGTGAATATTATCGGCTTGGCGAACCGTAGAAAGTCTATGCGCAATGATGATAATCGTTCTATCGGAAAACACATCGCTATTAATAGCTTTTTGAATCTCAGACTCGGTTTCATTGTCCACCGCAGAGGTAGCTTCGTCTAATATCAAAATAGGCGCATTTTTTAATATTGCCCTTGCTAAAGATAATCGCTGACGCTGCCCACCGGATAATGTTGCCCCGGCATTGCCTATCTGCGTATCGAATCCATCGGGAAGCGCTTCAATAAACGCCTGGGCCTGAGCCTGCGCTGCCGCCTCAAAAACATCCTCTTCACTTGCGTCAGGCTGACCGTAGCGAATATTGTCAGTAACTGAGCCATTAAATAAGTGTACATCCTGACTGACGATTGCAATATTCTTGCGTAAGTACTTAACATCAAAATCACTTAGCTTCTGGTCGTCCAAGGTAATACTGCCTTCCTGTACGTCATAGAAGCGCATTAACAAGCGAACAATTGTAGACTTACCTGACCCGCTGGTGCCGACCAAACCGATAATCTTCCCCTGAGGAAAATGCAGACTCATATCGTGAATAACATTTGGCTTTTGACGATAAGCAAAAGAGACATTATTGAGTTTAATATCGCCCACAATATTACTGTCGCTTGCATCTAAAGTACCGCTTTTTATCGTCGGTTGTAGGGCAAGCAACGCGTCGATACGAGCCTTAGACATTTTGGCGCTTTGATATAAGTGAATATCGCTGTGAAGCCCCTGTGTAGCCATGACAATTGACGGTAAAAATGCCGTTTGCATAGAGAAAGAACTAAAATCTAGCTTCTCCTTCATCACCATAAACGAGCTATAAATAATCGGAATGACGGTCGTAAAAGTGACGCTGAATTTTATCAATGTCGCCGCTAAAGACGCCTGATCATCAGCCTGCATTTCTACCTCAATGTGTTGGCTGCTGGCCTGACTCAAACGCAAAGACTCTTCCTGCTCGGCGGTATACTCTTTAATCGTAGTCAAGCCTTGCAAGTTATCGATGATCAATCGGTTCAGCTTATCTTTCGCCTGCTGTTTTTCAACATAGCCCGCTTGCACTTGCTCGTTACCCTTCCCTGTAAAATAATGGATAAACGGCAATGGTATAGCGGCTAAGAGTAAGGATAGCGGAGAAATAAAGGCTAGCGCGGTGGCAGCTATTGAGAAGGTCAAGCTCTTATCCATCGCCGAATGAGGCACTGATAATATGAAATTTCGAATATTAGAAATGTCACCATCGACCAAACTAAATAAATCACTAGTGGCCTTCCCATCTAATTGCTCAGAGTCCAATAAGCGTATGTGATCCATTGTCTCTGTACGCATTCCGTGCTCAACTGTATTGGCGTAATCTGACCACTTTTTAATACGACGACGCTCGACCAAGCCCTCTAATGCCGTAAAGCCAAAGTAGGACGATGCCAGCACCACCAACTGTACCGTCGGGGAGCGCAAGCCAATTTTAGCGAGCACTGGCAAGCCACCTTTCACTGCGCTCGATATGGTTAAGCCCGCAAATAAAGGCACTACGAGTTTTACGACAGTATTAAAAGTCGAGTAGCCAATGAGTGGCGTTATCGAGACACCTGCGGGGCTTATCTCGCCGATAAAATTTGGCAGGGAAGACACTTTAGATAACATGCTACTAACCGGGGCTAGTTTTTTTGCTTCGCCCTGACTGGTCTGTTCCTGTGCTGGTATAGCGTGTTGTTCTGCTTGTATATCTTGAAAGTACGAAAACGAGAAATTCCTTACCCTGCTAACCACTTTCTGCAGGACAGCATCAACCGCTTGTTTAGCGCCATTAGGCCAAACTTTTTGATCAAATATCAAGAGAATACGCCCAGTCCTTGGGTTAACGGTCACTTGTTGAATGCCCTGTTCACTTTGCAAGTATGTGGAAATATAGGTGCACACAATATCTTGGCTTTTAATTTCAATCGATTCCCAGCGCTCTCTGCCGGGTAACGCAGAGAGTAAACGCAGCTGGCAATGAATACTGGCTTGAAACGTATCTTTTTGGCTATTTTTAGTTTCTGTGTTCATCATGTAAGGCTTATTCTCGTTAGCGATATAAAGACAAAAATACCTGCCTTGGCGCTAAGCGCTTCGGCAGGTCGTAATACTATTGCTCTGTAGGCTCAATAGCAACCGGCTCTTCAGCCGGTTTTCTAAAATGCTCCAAAAGACTGAGGCCGGTGGTTGATTTTGAATACGAATTCAACATCAAACCAGCAACGCCCACAGGCCCCAAAGTAGCCCCTAACAAAGCACGGGACAATACGCCTCCGATTACATGTATCGTACCGCTATAGATGTTCCCCTCCAGTAGCTGGCTCGCGCCAGGGCCTGCCACTACTTCGGAGGCCAGTTTGAAGCCGTTTCCGAACACGTTTACACCTTCTGTCATATTTATTTCCTTTCATTTTCACTTTCATTGAATTTAGGTTCAACACAATTTTACAGTCAGTCTAAAGATCAGCCTGAAAATTGTGATCCCCTCCGTAAAGGACTTACACAACTTGCGTCACCAAACTATGCATAACGCAAATATCACTTTGACATGCAGCGCTCACCGTAATAGCGGTGCCGCGCAAACACCATTTTTTTCATAAACAAACTAGCTAACTTGTTTACTATTTTAGATCGTTCATATATATCGCCTGCTCAATCGTATTCACGATCATTTCAGGCGGTGGCATATGGTCAATTTTTGCCGAGATAGTATTTACCGAATTGGAATTTTCACTTATCAGCGCGCTGTGCAATTCACGCCACAGTTTTTTCCCCTGCTTGGTGGATCCTACAAACTCACTGACATAAACTTTCGACGCCGTTACGACAAGCGTCGGATCAATATTAACATCGCCCTTGTCGCTCATAGCGCCACCAGCATAGATCAGTATCAGGTTTGGCCCATCGGGCGCCATACCAAACAAGCTTGTATTCATACCATTAACCTGCTCATATGCACCAGGCACCTTCAGGTTCATAAGCCCCTGAGCCCACCCTTCAACCGCTGGATCCAGTAAAACAAGACCTTCAACGTCGCCTGGATACCTAGTGGCATACTGTCTAACCACTAAGCCACCATAAGATTGACCAATAAGAAATAATTTGTTATTGGCGCCCAATGAGGTTAACAGGGTATTTAATCGCTTATTTGTCGCATCAAGAGAATAACTTGATGCAGAATCAGAACCGCCTATACCGGCACGCGAATACATGATTACCCGTTGATTAATATTTTCTAAATTTGGGATTAGCGCCGCCCACGCCGTATCAAATGACTCATTCAACCCTGTTTCGAATACCAGCGTATACTCCCCGGAGCCAAAATCAATATATTTCAGTCCATCGAGCGTTTTCGTGGGCGGCAGCCCCCCCGCATGCACACAGGCCTGAACCAAAAATAGTGCAACAATGAAATAGAATCTAGATATATTTTTGTAATTTTTCATTTTATCTCCTAGAGGTTACAATTTTAGGCACCCAAAAACAGATGCCCTGACGCTATCGAAATTTCAAAAACCCAAAACTTAAAAAACACTACAATTGTATTTATATCATTCTGGGATTAGGCAATTATTTGCAATAGCTTGCTTGATTTCTTCGCCGGCACCAAGCAATGACTGATGATCGTACCGCTCAAGTAAAACCACTTTAAGCGGGGCTTTTATTAACTTCGAAATATTATTGTCTGGTACGGAAAATTTGGCCGATAAAAAAGCCTCTTCATCAGTCAGGTATTGATACTCATTTACGCCTAACTTACCAGCCTTTAGCAAAATCACTTGTGTATGTTCAAGGCCTTGACTCAGATCACTGCTCGCGATTTGAGATTCATATGGGCGCGAAAGTAATATACTGTCGATATACTCCCCTGAAACACCTTGTTCCAACATGCTTGCTCTTTGACGTTGATTAATTTTTTCGAGGGTATTTGGATCCATATCTTTATCAATGGTGGGCCCCGCATGGGTGTCTAGCAAATAGACATAAATATCCTTATACCCTCTCTGCTCCAGCTGAGCGGCCATCTCCAAAGCAATCGTACCGCCAAGAGACCAGCCCACTAAGTTAATAGCTTCGTATTTTGGCAGCAGGCTTTCAACAGCCGTCAAATACGTCTCACTAATTTTCTGCAGGGAGCCTATTCGCTTATCACTCAGCATATTAAGGTTATCAATACCGATGCACTCAAAGTCATTTTTGAGCTGTGACGCTAATCCCCTATAGACCTCACAACCGCCTCCACCGGGGTGAACCATAAACATCTTGGCTATGTGACTATTGTCCTGTGAACTATGGCTCTGAGAACCCGGCTTAGGTGTTAACCATTTCAGTAGGTTTTCCTGCACCTGATGATTTTTTACCTCATCACTAAACGCCTTAATAGTCGCCTGAAGGAATAAATTGGCAACTGACAATTTGACATTAAAGTGACGATTAACCTGACTGATTAAACTGATTGCACTAATTGAGTTCCCTCCGGCCTGAAAGAAATTATCTTCGATACCGACCTGATCAAGCCCTAAAACACCTTGCCATATAGCACACAGCTGCGTTTCAAGCTCATCGCGTGGTGCAATGTATGTATCCGCATCGACGAATTCAGGGTCGGGCAAGGCACGTCGGTCGATTTTACCGTTAATCGTTAGCGGCACCGCGTCCAGCTGGGTTAAGGTCGCAGGCAGCATATGAGCGGGTAATTGACTGCGCAGTTGGCTCATCAAACTATCAATTTGCACGGCGTGGTCTGGCTCACTCACAAAATAAGCAGCGAGGTAATTTTGCGCTTCGCTAGTGTACTCCTGAGTTTGCTTGCGCGTCATTACCACCGCTTGCCTGACTTCTGGCAATGCGCTCAGTGCGCTTTCGATCTCGCCCAATTCAATTCTGAATCCGCGTATTTTTACCTGAAAATCATTGCGACCCAAATATTCCAAATGCCCAGGTGCGCCATTAGGTCTAGCTAACCAGCGCACCAAATCACCGGTTTTATATAAGCGCGTATCGTACTGGCTATTAGCCTTTTCCGCTTGAGTCGCAAACGGGCTCTCAATAAAACGCTGCGAGCTTAGGGCTGACTGATTGAGATAACCACGCGCTAATCCGGCGCCACCAACATACAGCTCGCCAGGAACGCCAACAGGTACAGGCTTGCCACTGCTCGACAGGACATAAGCTTTCATATCTTTGAGTGGGCGACCAATATCCAGTGCATTGTCAGCCATATCGGCAGAAAGTTTTTTAGCGGTCACATGCACACAGGTTTCGGTAATACCATACATGTTCACCAATTGCGGCAAGGTATCGCCAAAGCGCTTCCACCAAGGTTTTAATGATTCAATATTGAGTGCATCACCACCAAAAATTACCAAACGTAACTGCGCTAGTCGCCAGTCATTGTCGATCACGGTTGCAGCAAAAGCCGAAAACGCCGCTGGCGTCTGGTTCAATACGCTGACATTTTCTTTAATGCATAATTGAGCGAAGGCTTGCGAATCAACAACACACTCCCCTGTCGGTACGACTAAGGTGCCGCCGTGACTTAAAGCGCCCCATAATTCCCATACCGCAAAATCAAAGGTGGTGGCATGAAATAAGGTCCACACGTCGTCGCGACTAAATTGATATTCCTCTTGAGTCGCTGCGAGTAACCTGACAACGTTACCGTGGGACTGCATGACGCCTTTGGGTTGGCCCGTGGTGCCTGAGGTATAGATCACATAGGCCAAATCTTGGGGGCCGCTCAGTGGTGCTACATTATAATTAAATACAGTCTCACTAGGAACGTTCTTGTTAAGTGCGTTCTTGCTAAGCGCTTCGTCTACCATCAACAACTGAGTCGGCAATGCCTGCTCTGCTAGCCAATCTTCTAGCCGGTTTTGATACTGACTTTGACTGAGTAAAATCGCCGCTTTGGTATCGCTGAAAATAAATTTACTTCTGGGCTTGGGATATTCTGGCGAGATGGGTACATAAACCCCTCCGGCTTTGAGCACAGCCAAAATACTAATCACCATGTCGACACCACGATCAAAATACAGGCCGATTAAAGTGTCCTTAGGCATAACCTTTTGATGCGCATCAGCAAAACGCGAACGGATCACGCAAGCAAGTTGATTAGCACGTTCATTAAGCTCACGATAACTTAAACGCTGGTTTTCAAAAACCAAAGCGGTTTTATCCGGTGCTTGCAGCACTTGAGCTTCAAACAACTGATGCAAGCTTGTATTCGGGTTTTGCGCTTCGGTTTGAGTCCAGTCATGCAAGAGCATGTGTGACTCAGCCTCATCCAACAATGAGATCTCTTGATGCGGCAGGTTCGGCTCGGTGCTTATTGCCGTGACGATACATTCCAGCTGTTTAAGTAAGCGCCCTGCTTGTGCATCACTCAGCCAAGCCAAG
>NVXL01000046.1 GCA_002746115.1 Alteromonadaceae bacterium | reverse complement strand
GTAGAACCGCGAAGGGGCTTTTAAGCCCCTAAACGTTTGAGTAAAAGAAATATATTCATGAATAAAGAACTAGACCTTAAGTCGTTTGAAAATCGCTTGGCTGAAAATCGATGGTTTGACAACGAAGCGCTTAAAAATGCACAGGCGGAAAATAAGCGGAAGGGGCAGGAGTCCTCGACACTCAAGGCGCGTATTGCATCGCAAATGACGCCCTTATTAAAGTCCGAGTTAGCCAAATCCCGAGCTGTCACGGTACATGCATTAGGTAAGTGGCAGATTGACTCGGTTATCGATGATTTAGTGTTGTTATTGCAGGATTCCGATCTTGACGTTGCCATTGCCGCTGTTGAGGCCTTGGGGGAATTTGATAGCTGTGAAAGCGTCCCGGAGCTCGTTGAGAAAAAGATTGTAGAGGGACTTTGGCAGGCCTATTGCCGCCACCCTAGCAGTGAAGTAAAACGTGCTGTGGTAAGCAGCCTATGCAATATCAACAGTGTTGATGGCGTGAGGTATTTAGCATATTGTTTTGATGACCCCAAGGACGAAGTTTACTGGGCCGATAACGACAACAGCTATATGAGCTGGCTTGGAATCCAAGATCTAGTGATCGAAGGTCTACGCACCACTATTAGTCGCTGGGGTGATGAGAGCGAAGGAAAAGATGAGTCGCTTAACATTGCTTGCGCTGTTATTGCTCGGGCAATCGAGCAATCTGATGCTCAAGATTTATCCGCATCGGGGCTGCCAGCTTTAGCTTCCATGGGCGTACCGGGTCTAGTTTTGGTGTATGGTTTTTTTGATCATGAAAATAGTATTGTTCGCCGCCGTGCAATAAATGTATTGGCAAAGCCCGACAGCATTTCATTGGTGATTGAGAATATCCCGGGAAGCCTTGAACGTTTTCAGTCCTTGTTGTTGGAGTCAAACAATAGTATCTCCGCTGCCGCTGCCCGTGCATTGGCTAGTGCTGGAAAGTTGGCTGAGAGTGTCGAATTTACTCATGACGCTGGCAGTTGGTCGCGTCATTCTGATGTTGTGCAGTCAGGCCTTATTGATGAGTTTGCGCAATACAATAACGACTTATTGCAAACTATACTTGTCGACTATATCGAGGAGTCCGATTTAGCTCTAAAGTCCTCTGTCGTAGGCAAGCTTGCATTAATTAGTTCGACAGAAGTAATGCAGTACTTTTTAGGTGTTAGCCAGCAAATGGAGCGCTATCGGGAGGCGGGAAGCGAGGGCAAAAATTTTGTCCTACAAGTGCTTACTGCGCTGACGAGAGCCGCCGAACCTTTGCAGGAAATCTCGAAAAAAATATTAACGCATATTTTGCAAGATAGTCAGGCTCATCACATTTATCGGTCCGCCGCGTTAAGCGGATTGGGTCGCTTATATGTGGCGGGTGATTTGCCGACACAGACAGCCTTAACAGCCGTCATTAGCGGAAAAGTAACGGCAGAAATAAATTTGCGCTGCCAGGCATTGACCTGCTTGTGTCGTATCGATCCGCAATGCGGCGTTGATATCGGCGCGGAAATACTGGGAGAGTTATTGCAAAAAGAGGCCGATCGCTCAAATATAATTGCTTCAAGCAAGGCGCCATCTCAAGCAGAGATATCCTCTCAACCAGATCTATCTTCCGAATCAGACGCAGGTATTCAAGCAGAAGCATCGTCAGAAAACCCCGTATCTTCAATAAGTCAAGTGCCTTCAATAAATTCAGTTTCATCAGTGACGCAGCTACCTGTTAGCTCCACTTTGGCTGCACTGCAATGTCCGTCGGTTTCTGATAATTCAACTGAAGCTAAATCCGATAATGCGCAGCCCGCAGCTCCAGCTTTAACCTCATCGGAGAGTCAGCATTTACATCGTGCCGAGCAGCGCCAATCGAGAAATTATCAATTGATTAACCCTGAGTCCCTCTCTCATGAGATGACGATGGGGCTTACTTCAATTGAGCAGATTGCGAGCGCTGCAGCGATGCCTGAAGTGCCCCACGATATAGAGCGGCGAGAAACTTTGTTGGCCTTGTCACTGGCTCATAGGGATCCGCAGCTTCAACTGGCGGCAATAAAAGGCTTTGCTCAGTTGTATGAGGGGGGAGTGGATAATCAAAATCAGCTCACCCAGAAGGCGGTAACCGTGGCATCGTTATTGCCGCTTATGACTGATGAGGATTTCGATAAAGTATTTAACGTGGTACGTACCTTGTCCGTAATTGACTTGGATTGTTTGTTCGATCATTGCGACAGCTTACTAGAGAGGGGTTCTGTTGGCTTATTGCAAGTGCTATGTGATGCCATTGTTTTAAATGGGGCGATGAAATTCCTACCTTTATTGTTAAAGCATTGCCTGAGAAGTAGTGATAGCGCATTTCAGCGATCGATAGTGGAGGTGTTACTGGTGCTTACGGGCCCTAAGTACCTCAATCAAATTGTTGAGCTCGCCTTAAACGGGAATGAGCAGAACGGCATTACTATTGTCGGGCTGATGGAAAAATACTTATCTAAAGATCTCATGCTACTGGTGACGAACCAGCTTATTCATGCCCTATCAAATGAGTCAGGAGGTGACGCATCAGGTAAGCAATACTTGATAACTACCCTGTTAACGGAAATTTCCAAAGTGGAATTAACTTTGGCTTCTTGATCCGGAATTTTTTATCTAGATTTTTTAATCCAGAGTTGTCGACTCTGGATTTTTCATTTTATTTTTTGATTTTATTTTTTGATTTTATTTTTTGATTTTGTTTTCTGTTTTTTAATTATTATTTTTTTTGATTTGAATTTCTAGGGATATATATTATGACGCTTAAATATACCTTTATGCGCGCTTGGCTGTTGCCTAGCCTAAGTGTAACGGTGGGCTTGCTGGCATTACCTGCGGGAGCAGATGTCGATCTAGGGTCGGTCGTTAGTAATAGTAATGTGAGTTTGTTTGGTGACTTACGAATACGTGGTGAAGCTGACGATAGCGAACAGGCTAATGGTAATGAGCGCGATCGAGAACGCTTTCGTTATCGTGGGCGCCTCGGTGTCAAGTTTTCACCGGCTCCCAATTGGACTGGGCGCATCCGCTTGGCGACAAATTCTGGTGGGTTAAATTCACCTCATGTAGATTTCAACACCTCTGAGTCAAAAGGTGCTGATATTGGCATTGACCAGATATATCTTACTTACACAGCTAATGAGCATAATACCTTTATCCTTGGTAAGGCTCCCTTAAATTTTTGGAATACTACTGAGACATTTTGGGATGCAGATATTAATAGCGAAGGTTTTGCGTGGGTCTATAATCGCGGCGGGTTGACGTTTAATACAAATTATTCAATCTTGGAAGAAGGTGGCTGGGGTGATGATACCAGCGCTTATTTTGTTCAGGGTATCTACGACTTTGGTGAGATCTCATCTGCCAATGTTAAAGTAGCCTTGGGGAATGTCACTATTGATGCGCCGGCCAATACCTTTGTTGCCGAAAATCACTTGGCGGCGACAGCAGAAGTAAAAGCGGGCGCTTACCGTTTTTCTGTGGAGTTTATCGACAGTGATGCTGAGGAAGAGAGTTCCGCTTATACCTTGCAAGCACGCTATAAAATAAACAATAAATACGGTTTACGTGCTTATTGGTTTCATACTGAGGCTTTTTCTGTACCGGGCGATGGTACCTTTGGGCAGGACGATTTCCCCAACCCTGGAAGCACAGGCGTTTCAAACTTCGAAGGGTTTCGTGTGCAGTTTGATTATAAGGTCAGCGCGAAGATGTCATTCTACCTGAAGTATTTTGATATGGAACGCATTGTTGATGTGGCGACACTTTCGGAGTCAGTTCTATCGRCGACGACAAGTGACGCGATATTTAATGAGGTGAGTCGTACCCGCTTGCAATTTGATCTTAATTATAAGTTTTAGATCYCTCTGTTTGGAGGGGAATGCYGGTTTACCCTGYTNGCCCCTRTTGGTGCGATTTTTTGYATGGATTACAGCGTATTTGGATGAGTCTGCKGATCGTTTAGTAACTAATTACTAGTTATTAAAAATCCCGGTAAGCTAAGGCTGCCGGGATTTTTTTNGCAAAGTGATAAGTGTCGTTGTTGGAAARTAATTATTTTTTACTGGATGARAATATTGTGCCTATGAGGACACTGCCTTGCTCTACTGGGTTGGCGCGAATTTTCTTTTCTTCCTCTGCGATTTGTATGAATAACGCGTTTAAACCTCGGTTAACCGTGTGCTGCTCCAAATCGAGGTCGGGTTTGTTTGGGATGGGGGCGAGTCGGTATACGCGTAACAATTGTTGGTACTCGGAATAAAACCCTATTTGCTCCAGCTGTGTGCGAATGATTTCATGATAACGCTGTGTTAATGCAGCTTCGGTTTGCTGGCGGAAATAATCCGTTGCGGCTGTGTTCCCGCCGCGAATAATACCCAGTGCATCTTGTAGGGGCATGTCTCGCACAGTTTGTATCAGTAGTGATTGCGCCTCGGCGGCGGCGCGCTCAGCGCCGGTGTTCATTAAACCTTCAATTTCATCCACTTGTTGATTTAAGCCGATACGGCGCAAGGCGGCGGCGATATTTTGCACCGGCGCCGGTAAGCCAATTCTAAAGCGGTAATTACTGCTATAGGCGCCGCGTTGCGAGAGCATCTCACTGGCGCGAGTACTGCTTAATGTTAATGCGTCTTTTACGCTTTTATCGAGTTGTTTGGGGCTGTAACCGGCAGCTTGCGATATATTCAGCCCTGTCTCAATTATTTGCGGCACACTTTCACAAGCGCTTATTAATATCAGCGTGAATAAATACAGTAACGGTCGCGTTAACATGTTTTCTCCCGAGTGTTATATTCAATGGTTTATCAGTAAGGCTTGTGAGTAAGGTTATTTAATACACGTGAGAATGTTACAGAAGTTACCGTTCAATGCTGTGGTGCCGAACCAAGCGAGGAACTGGTCAAAGTAGAGTTCGTTATGGTCGAAATCTTCATTGCGCCCGCTCGGATCATGGCTTTTGCCAAAGGTGTCGCCACCTTCGTAAAAGGTTAACAACTCTCGGCTAAATGCTTCGGCAGCTTCCGTGTCACCAATTCCGGCGGCGGCCATGGCCCACATGCCTATGGTGAGGTGGCTATGTTCGTTTCTAAAGCGCTGGGTTTTGCCCATATTAAAATCAGTCCAGATATCGTCAAGCGGGACTTGCTCGCCATTCATTTGATAAAAATTTGCTAGATGCGCAGGTGAATTAGGGTGATCTGCGCTGCCGTCTTCGATGGCTTTTGCCTTGATAAAGTCCATTGCATTTTGTAGGAATTTCTTGGCGCGCGGCTCGTTAAACCAAAGGGCATCAGCTGCTAAGCGCCAGTAGACACGAATGCCGTCTTTAAACATAGAGTGGCCTTTATCATAGGTGTTGTAGCCGGGACCTGTGGGTAATAATTCACCCTCGGGTGTCATCCAGTCTGGTAACAGGCCTTTGCTATAACCTGGGTTGGCCTCGATGCTGAGGTAGTTTTGCTCTATGACCGCGTCCCAACGGTGGCCGCCTTCAAACTGATTGAAAATTCGGTAAAACGCGGGTGCAAAATAGGCGGGGTTAGTGTTGCTGGCATCGGAAGGTGCGTCACCAAATTTAACATATTTACCTTCGTGTACCATTGCCTCGAACATGTAATCGATAATTGTTTGCGCGCGCTGCGCGTAGGTGACGCCTTTTGGGCTTTTATGGTCTGCGCGCCAAAGGCCTTTTTTAACGAGATGATCAGCGAAAATGAGCATGGCTGCGATGTCTTCGTCGGCGTCGGTCGCGGCGGTAGTGCCAATGACCTTGCCTTGTTCGTCGGTGCGCCAGTCGTAGGCTTTACCGTTCCACATTTTGTCTTCGCCTGCGTGCCAAATTTTATTAAAATAGTCTTGGTCGTTACTGTACAGAGCCAATATCATGCCGTAACCGACGCCTTCGGATACGGCATCGCCAGACATCTCTGAGCGTGGGCGGTGAATTAGGGGTACATCGTAAGCGTCGACGTTGCGTTTTTTAACGCCGCCCCAAGTGGCGTTTAGTATTGGCGTCCAATCGGTACTGACTCGCTCATGCGGAACAAGCTGTTCAAAGGGGTAGGGCGTGTAATTTGAGGCTGTGGCGGTAGGTGTATTTGGCTCACAGCCTGTTATAGATAGTAATATGCTGATTAAAAGAATGGGGGTAATACGAAGCTTATGCGTAAAGGAACAATACATTGTGCTATGCCCTGAGTCGAGTTGTTTTAAAGTAGGAGGGTTAAAGTAGGATTGAAAGGAAAGTTTAACGGGTTAACGCTTCTGTTGGTTGTTTTTATCCGGTTTTCTTTACCTGTTTGTCGGTGTTTTCTTCTTCGTTGTCCTCGTCCTGTGTATCAGGGGCGTAAAACAATGCTTCCATGTTAGCGAGTTCATCGCCTTGTAGTTTGAATAGGCTATGCTCGCAGGTACTGTGAACACAAGCGCCAAGTTTGAGTGCGTAGGTTTGCTGGTCGCCGCGGGTCAGTTCGATATGGTGGATTTTCTTGGCGAAGGAGATGTTGTGGATGAACAGCTGCCATTGGTCGTTTTGCTGGGTTAATAATGCGGGTTGAAATCGGGCTTTGGGGTCTTGCTCTAGCGTTTGTGGGTCAATAAACATTACAGCTTCTGCGTGCTCGGTGAGTAAGCAGGTTTCAATGTTGATTTGACCTTGCCCGATTCGTTCAAAGCGGGTGACGGTGGCAAATTGATGGCAGCGTGATTTGGGGTCATCTATCGCGTAGGCAATTAAGGCGCCGAGAGTGATGGGCTCGGCGTTTTGGCTTTCCAGGGTTTGTAAAACCATTCGTCGGTCGTCGCGAAATAAGCACCGCCATGCACTTTCTGTTTCGCTAGGGAGGGGGCGATTTAATATTGAGTCTTTGTTTGGCTTAGGTTGTTGGCGTCGACCAGTGACTGAGCGCTTGTCGTTCATTTTGCTGTCGTAACAGCGTTTAAAGCTGCCGTAGATAGTAAGGTTGATTACCTCGCCTGAGCTAAAATTTGTAGCGGGGCGCTCATGCCTATTTAGACTTTCTGATAAAGCGCTAAAGAATGCGAGGCGATTTTTAGCCGCCATATTGCTGATGACTTGAGGGCCGGGGCTCGCATCGTCGGTGTTTTTTTGATTTAACTGCAAGCGTTTTTGCATACCGCGTATTTGCGCTTTTAATTCATCAAGCTTTATAAGTAGGCCTGTTTGTGGTGCGTCCGGCTCACCCTTTGCGAGCGAATGAGTTGTCAGTGCATGCTTGGTTTTTGCTGGGGTGCTTTGCTCGCAATCAATCCAAAGGTAATCATCAGCATCGCTTGGTACGTTCTGCGGTGTTTTTAAGCTCAGTGTTTGTAAGCTTAGAAGATCGCTTTTGTTGCGAAGGTAGCTAATTAACATTGGGTGTTGCTGGCACGCGAGATGGCTTAAATCAAAATAGGCCAGCATCTGTAGGCGCAAGTAGGCTTCTTGCAAACTATCGGTTTGCTGGAGGCTACTTTGTTGCAATTTGGTGGATGTCTCGTGTTGCTCGGTGACGTTTTCGTATATTTGCATTACGCGAAAGACTTTATTGGCGGTTTGCCAAGCACTGGCGGGAAGCCGGCGGTAACGCAGCGCGCCAATCCGTTGCTGCATCTGAATCACTTCAATAATAAGAAAAGCTATTTCGTTAATACGAGAATGATTTGCCGCGTAACGCCAATTCGGAAGCTCGTAGTCATGCACAAAGACAATTTGATAACTGCGGCGAACTTGGTCGAGTAGGGCAAAGGTGCCATCGAGTAAGGTGGCGCGATCCGCTGCGTCACCCAGTTGTGCGCTGGCGGCATAGGACTTGATGAGCTGTTGACATAAAAAGTAACAGCGCTGCCAGTAAAAATGGCTCAAGGTTAGCCGTCGTTTTGTGCCGACGGGGTAAGCGTTGAGCTGGGTAAGGTCGTGCTTGATTTGTTGCATGACCTCGGTCGGATCAGCGTTGATTGGTCGGTATATTTTATGCAGCTCTGATATGGATAGTTCGGGTTTGCGCTTGTTTTGCTTGCGCCCGGGCATGGGCGGGAAGTTGAGCGCAATGTTGCGCTCGGGTAAATCCATACCGAAGTGGTGCCTGAATTTTACGATGATCGGTGCGAGTATCGTCCGTTGCGTGAACTTTAGGGCGACGATCAAGCCTGCCTTGAGTATTTTCAAGCCTGCCTGGAGTACTTCCAAGGCTGTCTTGAGTTTGTCAGCAACGGTGGGCATGGCGGGGATCTCTCATGGCTAATTGGCGTCAATATTTATATAAGTCATAACGTTACTATTGTGATAGAAAACCTATCGTATAGCTAGCATGGAGGGTGCTTTCGGTTATTTAACTCGATAAGCTGTGCTTTCTGCAGCTTAAAGTTTGAGCCTTGGGTCAAGAAGCGCTAAAAATCGCTTAGTAAAACAGCTAGATAAGACGGTTAGTAAGATAATGTGGTAATAACTCTAACTTAGGGCTTAGGGCTTAGGCAGGGAGCTTTTCGGGGAAAAGTGGTAGAAGTAAAGTTCGTAATCAAAATCAATGCCTTCTACTTCAGGGGTTTCGAGTCGGTAGATTTTACGTTGATCGAGTTTGGCAAAGTCGAGGCTGGCTTGGTTGTATTTTCGCCAAAGTTCTTCGAGTGAGCCATCGTTAAACGCGCGATGCAAACCGGTAGTTAAGCGGGCAATAATATGGATGTTAGATTTGTGGGTGAAAAAGAAGCGCGGGTGAGGATAATAAAGTGCAAAGGTCTCCTCTAAGGCTAAGCCTTGCATAGACTGGTATTGCTGATATTCGGAGTAAATCTCGTTAGCACCACGGCAAAATAAGTTTACCCTGTTAAGGGCGGTCATCTTATATAAGCCTTTAAAGTAGGAGACGCTAAATACTTTAAAGCCATTATTACGCATTACCAATACGTCGGACCAGCCTAAGCCTTGGCCGTGGGTGAAGACTTTTAATGCCTCTAGCGACTCAGCTTGTGCGACCTTGCTTTTCATTGCTTCGGAGACAAAACACACGCGGTAACTCAAGATGCCTAGGCTAATCGGAAACCTAACATAGTCAAGTGTTTGGGTCTTGTTTATCGAGCTTTTGTAACCGTAAGAGCGCACATAATCCGGGATTTTGTTTTGCGATATAAGCCTTAGGCCGCGAACAGAATTGGCGTCGGGCGCGACCTTCATTGTGAAGGTGCCGTAGTCGTCTTGGGTTTTATCTAGGGCGAGCTTTAATAGTTCTATTTCGTAATCTTCACCGCGACCGCCTTCTATTGAGGGGGCGATATGGGTAACGTTGGTTTGTTCGGCGGCGGCAAGAGGAGGTGTTAAGCAAAGTAGTAGCAGAGCAAGATTGGGTAGGGCAAGACTGAATAGTTTGGATACTAAGGATAAGCGTAGTGTAGTCGTCAGTCGGTATTTACGATGACTGAGTCGGTGCTGGAGTACTTGGGCGGCATCGGGGGTATGGTCGTACATACAAAAAGTGTAATGATTACCTTAACTGTATTAATTGAGGCGCTTATACTCCGTATGCGCGGTGTTTGATTCATCATACTCTAAGTCTATATCAGCATTCGGGTACTGACAATGAAAGCGAGTATAGTATTGGCGCTCGCTACGGTCGTTGTCGCTTTTGTAGTGGGGATGGCCTGTCTTTATAATAAACAGCTATAACAAACAGCTATGGTAAGTGTCCGTGATAAATGGCTTTGGAGGGGAAGTATGCTTTTACTTTTCGAGCTATCGGCAAAGGGCTCTAGAAGGCATCTACTTTGTCGCGCGCTTGACAACTCTTGCAGGAATGCCGACGACGGTTGTCCCTGCTTCCACATCACCTAAAACCACAGCGTTCGCGCCAATCACTGCATTGTTACCGACTTTTAAAGGCCCAAGTAGTTTTGCGCCCGCGCCAATATCGACATGATCGCCAAGCTCGACCGCACCGGCGAGCGTCACTTGTTGGAAGAGCATGCAGTTAATGCCGATTTTGGCATGATTATGAATAACCACCCCATTAGGATGCGGGATGAAAAAACCGCCGCCAAGCACGACACTTTGGGGGATTTCAGCACCACTTACCGCGGACCAAAAACGGTAACGAATAGAGCAGATTTTTTTTCGGATAGCTTTAAACGGAGCCCTCGATTGGCAGATTGCCTGATGATCTCGAATGCTCTTGATCAGCTTGCGGCTGGGATCCCAAAAGCGTTTGGGGGCTTCTCTATGCCACATGGGCTGCTCATCTTTTACTGCTGCCATTAACGTGTCATTAAATGCCGTGTCATCAAGTGCTGTGTCGTTAACCGATTTAGTCAAAAGTTGGTGAACCTGCTTTCTGTGTGAAAAGTTGTAAAGAGTTGTGACGTGTAAAGCCTAGTGATTATACAGGTATTTACTTTTGTCGCTAGTGATACCCCGGCGATTTGAGGCGTGACACACAGGGCTAGGAACTAATGTTGGCCGGTAAGTATTAGAGGCGGTGTAACTTCAAGTTAGAGGCTTTAAAATTAGATCGTTTAAGAGGGGCGGTACAAAAAATCTGGCGTTGAAAACCGGTAAAAAAAAGGCGTAAGATTTAAAATCTTCTAATAACGGGTTCAATAAAGCGCAACTGTTATCAAAGCGACTAACTTTTGTAGCGCGATACTCCTTATATAGTATTATATACACTATAATTTTATTATTCGTACTAGAGGAGTATACGCTCCAGTAGCTTGGTTACGGTGAGAGTATGGGCTCAGTTTTACGACAATGTATGCAGGATTTTCGCTGTCTAGAAGAGGCAGCCCCACAACATGGCATTTCACGCTGGTTTGGCGTATCAGAAGCCAATAATCGCTCGGTAGAAATCTTTCTTATTCCCCCGCAAGGTGTTTCCGCCAGTGTTTATCGTGACTTTTCACTGCGTAAAAAGTACATCTTGCCCGGCTTGTTCCAAGTGTATACCTACCGTCCTTTGGTCGACGGTTCTATTTTAGTTGTTCAAGAAAGCAGCCAAAATTACAGTACCTGCTTTGGTTCTTCCCTAACGAGTATCGAGCAAGGTTTGGGCTTGTGGGTGCAGGCGTGTGAGGCCTTAGCGCCATTACATCAACAGCTTATTGCGCATTGCCTTCTAACGCCAGAGAAGCTTCTAGTCAACCCTGCTACAGGCATACTTAAAATTTCGGATTTACGGTTTGCAAGGCTCATTGGAAGTGATATTAGCCTAGGGGGGCAAAATTACGCAGTGGCGCCGAGCAGCTTTATGGCGCCAGAGCTTTCGGGCAAGCTAAATTGTCAGATATCCGCAAGCACCGATATATACTCCTTAGCGGCCTGCTTCTATTACTTATTTAGTGGCCGTAAACTTTTTGATTCGCAAATCAATACTGAATTATTACATCGGATTTTGGCGGAAAAGCCTTCCTGGCCAAGTGATGCAGATAGCAATATTCCTCAGTCTCTTTTGAATTTGTTGATGCGATTGTTAGATAAAAATCCTAGCAACCGGATTGCCTGTTTACCTGATCTAATCCGTGTTTTAACTGTGATTAATAGCAATGCAGGGGACGTTAACGCCCTAGCGCTTGACCCCTCAAACTTTACTCTTGAGAGCGATAATTTGTATGGGCGTGATATTGAGCGACAGCGCCTTCGCGAGTTATGGCATTCTGTTACCGAAGGAGGTTCAGCCTCTGTTTATCTTGGCGGCTTACCCGGGGCAGGTAAGTCGGCACTTGTGAATGATTTGCGAGCTGAGGTGTACGCTAATAATGGCTGTTTTATCGCATTGAAATGCGAGCAGTTTCATATTGCGAATAGTTTTGATTTAGTGCAAGAAATTACGCAGTCTATGGCAACTGTGCTACTGGAAATGTCTGAGCAAAAACGGCAGCCAATTGCATCGAGTTTATGTATGGCCTTGGGGCATGACGGATATATGCTGACAAACGGCGAAGGGGAATTACAATCGATATGTCGATTTCCGCGAGCTGATTTTGATGTGCGTCTGGATGATCACAAACGTTTAATTGCGCGTGCTATGCAAAAGTTCATGATTACTGTATGTAAGCACCTGCCATGTTTTATATTTTTTGATGATGTGCAGTGGGCGAGCAGTGATTATATTGCCTTCGTTCGAGAGCTGTCCGATGCTGAGGTATCTTCGCTGGCGATGGCGGTTGCCTTTCGCAGTAATGAAATAAGTGAGCAACACGACTTGTCTCGGGTATTAGAAAACCCTGGTGACACGCAGCATTATTTACGCCTTAACCCGCTTAACGAGACAGACATTAAGGCTTTTATCACATCTGTTTTTACTCAAGCTTGCGATGACCTTGCGCTTTTTGTGGCCCATGCCTCAGGCGGAAATCCGCTTCACTTGCATCAAATTGTTAAACAGCTATATGACGAGGGTCTAATTGTTTTCGATGGATCTAGGCACTGTTGGCAATATACCTTAGAAGACATTGAGCGTAGTTACAAAGGCTTAGCTCTGGACGCTTTATTTTTGGTGCGTATGAATACTTATGCTGACGATGCTCAAGCATTGCTTTGGTTGTCGGCAAGTTTAGGCGCCAATATTGACCTTGCACTGCTAGCTGAATTGCAAGGTATGAGCCGTACAGAGGTCTTTGATGCACTAAAGCCCGCAATCTTTGATGGGTTTATTGTCGGTGAAGATAAGCGTGAGGAGAGCTGTGATATTGATGAGCTGACCTACCGTCATTTTCGTTTTCAGCACGATAAGGTGCAGTTGGCGGCTTATCAGTTGTTCCCGCTGTCAAAAGCGCAAAAGCATCATGCGGTAGTGGCCTGCGCTTTGGCCGCGTGTGCAGAGCGCTACCCTGAATTTTCAGACGCAGAGGCGATAGCGCAGCATTTTAATTTGGCCTCGCAAGACGAGTCGAATTTGAATTTTCAACAACAGCGTGGCGAGGCAAATTTGTCGGCGGGCGAGGCCAACATTAATAAACTGAATATTGATGTTGCAAAAGGGTATTTTGAATATGCACTCTCGGCCTACGCTCAGGTGGAATTTGACACATCGCTTGAAACAAAGTTGGTAGTTGAGGCAATGATTCAGCGTTGCCGTTATGGCCTTTATGAGACCTCCCGGCTTTCCTCGCATATGGATGATGCTGAACGTCATCTAAAAGCTTTGTTGCAGGGGGAGTGTTCGGATGCGCGGCGTATTGAATATTTAAAAAAATTAGCGCTGGTATATACCAATAAACCCGATATCAAACGTGCTCATCGCCAGGTGATGGAGGCCTTAGACATTATCGGTATTAGATTGCCCAGAAAAGATTGCATAGAAAATGATATTCGCCAGCAGCATCAGCGCTTACATTCTAAGCTCGAAGGTCTTGCTGAAACGCCTCTGGGGGAAGATGATAAAATATGTAACATTATTGATTTTTTGATCGAGGCTCAATTACCCTTATTCCAGAACTTGGATGTGAACAATGCGGATTACTTGCTCGCCTTGGCCTTGGAGATGAGTTTTAATTATGGCCGCACGAAAATGAGCAATCATGCTGTGTTGTTATACGCAAAATCGGTTGCTTATCACTCTAAGGATTATGCCACTGCACGTGATTTAGCTAATTATAGTCGTCGTCAATTTGAGAGGAAGGTGTACGCACAGACTCCGGCGATGGTACGCTTTTGGTACGCTTTGCATTTAATGCATCTTAACCAAGATTGGCGTCAAATTCCGGCATATTACCAGCAAGTGTACGAGTTAGGTCTTACCACTGGGGATTATACTCATGCAGGTTTTACCGTTGCAAACTCTACCGCAACGGCGGGTTTAATTGGTGTGGATTTAGTAAGTTTTGAGGAGTTAATCAAGCGCGAACGAGAGCGTGGATTAACAGTTAATTATATAGATGATAGCTTGTTTTTTAGCTTCATTGAGCAAATACCTAAGGCTATGCGGGGTAAAACAAATGGCCTTAGTGATTTAAGTGATGAATGCTTTGATGAAGATAGTTATTGGCCGCTTTTGGCAAGCCAGTTAGAGGTGCTAAAAATATGGTTAATCCCGTTAAAAATCCAATTGTTGCTGTTGGAGCATCGCTACGATGAAATAGAGACACTTTTTAACTCGCATCAGCATTTAACTCCATTGTTGCCGACTTGTGTGTATAGTTTGTTAACAAATTTTTATTATTTGTTAAGTATTATCCGTATGCATAAGTTGGCAGGTGACCCTGTAGCCCAAGATTTTTTAGTGCGATTTAATCTGTTGGCGGAATGTTCACCCCGTAATTTCGATCACTTTAAGTTTTGGTTAGAGGCTGAAGTTGCGATTGTTGATGAAGATTATAACCACGCTTTTATTGCTATGGACAGGGCTATTGCGAAAGCTAAAGAGACGAGGTTTACTCATCATTTAGCGTATATGCATGAGCAGCTGTTTATCGTTTGTGAACGACGTGGGCAGGCGACTTATGCCGGTATGCATTTACAGCAAGCCTTACATTATTTTGAGTTATGGGGGGCAAACGCGAAAGCGGCGCAGTTGCGTAACCATACCTTTGGTATTGTGCATATTAATGCGCCCAGATCACGGGAGGAGGCCGTTGTTTCACTTGATTTACAAACGGTGGTAAGTGCCCAGCAGCGCTTAATGCAGTGTTTAAGCCGACACGAGTTGTTTGAGGTGCTTCTGGATGTTTTAACGCGGTATACCGGTGCTCAGAGTGCGGCGCTAATCCTTGCGGCTAAAGCGGAAGTAATGACAAGCGCTGTTGGTGACGGGAAACTCGTCGAGTTAGAGCAGGCAAAATATGACGGCTGTTATTGGTATGTACAAAATGCGGGGGTGGTACCGGTAGAAGAGCAGGCGCTTAAGCAAAAAATTCCCTGGCATTTGGTTGCACAAACTCAGAGAACGCAAAAAAACACGACCTTAGATGATGTGGCTCGCTCACGTTTTAATCCCCCTGAAAGAGCTGAAATGCCCGCCTCGGCGATTTGTATTCCATTACTGTCGATGACGGACTTTGGACATAAAGGTAGCTCTAATAGCCAATTAAAAGCGGTATTGTATTTGGAAAATCGCCTACTAGAGGGGGTTTTTCGACCCGAGAATTTACAAATTTTGGATACCTTGCTTTCGCAAGCGAGTATCACCTTAGCTAATGTCGATTTGATTGACCACTTGCAGTTAGCGGGTACCGTTTATGAAAATACCGAAGAGGGTATTTTTGTGACTAACGCGAAGCGACAAATTACTGGTGTAAACGCTGCATTTAGCAAAATTACTGGTTTTGATGAGGCACAGGTTCTAGGTAAAAACGCCGCGATGTTGCGCTCTGACCGCCATTCATTGGAGTTTTATCGCGAGATGTATTGCAGTGTCGCGACAGATGGTTATTGGCGCGGTGAACTTTGGAGCACCCGTAAAAATGGGGATGTGTACCCCCAGTGGCTCAGCGTAAGTGTGGTGCGTGAACAGCAAGGCGATATTAGTGCGTATGTTTACGTTTTCTCAGATATAAGCAAGGTGAAACAAACGGAAAAAATGCTGCGTCATATGGCGCATTACGACCCCTTAACGGAATTGCCAAATCGCATTTTGCTGTTTGAAAAAATTGATCAGTCGATCAAACGCGCACTGGTAAATCCGACTAAAATTGCTGTGTTGTTTATTGATTTAGACCGCTTTAAAAATATTAATGATAGCCTCGGGCATCCGGTAGGAGATGAAATACTGAAAGAGGTGGCTATCCGCTTACAGCAGGTGTCGGTCTCACGCGGGACGGCGGCTCGTCTGGGTGGTGATGAATTCGTGATATTTATTGATGCAGTTGATAGTTACGAGGAGGTCGCTGTGTACGCGAAGGCGATTAATAATGCGATGGAGCGCCCCTTCTTGCTTGATCGACATAAATTTAGTCTTAACGCGAGTATTGGCATCAGTATTTACCCTGATAATGGTAATGATTCGATGCAGTTGATTCGTAATGCCGACACGGCAATGTATCGGGCTAAAGAGCAAGGCGGCGCGGGCTTTCATTTTTATACGAGTGAATTAACGCAGGCGGCAAATGCAAAATTAAAACTTGAAAGCCAAATTAAACATGCCTTGGACGTTCACCAATTCGACCTATATTATCAGCCGCAGGTTGATGTGGTTAGCGGTAAAATTATTGGTGCAGAGGCTTTGATTCGCTGGCAGCATCCGGAGGAGGGGTTCATTTCACCTGATAGCTTTATTCCCTTTGCCGAGAGTACTGGCTTGATTGTGATGGTAGGTGAGCAGGTTATTCGCATGGCATTTGAGCAGATGCATAGCTGGCGCGAAGCGGGTTTGGCTTTGCCGCGTTTGGCCATTAACATTTCGACACGGCAGTTTTTAAGTGATGACTTGTTAAGTGTATTTGAAGATTGTTTGACGCAGTTTGACGTGGAGGCCAGTATGTTTGAGCTGGAAATCACCGAAGGTGCATTAATGGTCAAAAGCAACACCACGCAAAGCATCCTCAATCGCTTAAAAGATATGGGTTTTAGCTTAGCGATAGATGATTTTGGAACGGGGTATTCGTCGCTCGCATATCTGCGGCGCTTTGAGATTGATCTAATTAAAATTGATCGTACTTTCATTGAGATGATGGATTGCAACGAGAGTGATCAGCAGTTGGTCAATGCTATTGTGGTGATGGCACATAATCTAGGTATTGATGTGTTGGCAGAGGGCGTGGAAAATCATGCTCAACTTTGTATGCTAAAGGATTTAAACTGCGACTTTTATCAAGGTTTTTATCTAAGTAAGGCGCTGCCTGCTGAGCAGTTTTCTCGATTTTTAAGCGCGCAGGTCTAGTTGTTTAGTGTCTGATATTTGATGTGTGTCTTTGTTGGTATCACAAAAATTGATTTGGATATGCTCATCTGATTTTATCATTTACTATAAATGATAGGTGAGTTTCAAGCTGAAATTTCTACCTATGGCCGGAGAGGCCAGAGCATTACCTACTGGGTTTGAACTGGTGGTTGTGAATCGCACAATATTTTGGTTATATTCCTTATTGAATATATTTTTGATATGAAAAGACAATTGATATGGCTTTGCCCCAGAAGAATAGTTCGCCATAAAGTTTGCTAATAAAAAACCGTCTTGCTTTACAGCATCGTCATTGAATTGATCAAAGTACACCTCGGACTGAGAATGTAATTCACCTCGAAAGTAAATTTTTGAACCGCTTTCAAAAGGGAACTGGTACTGACTGCTGGCATTGAGTTGCAGCTTGGGTGCACTTTGCAATGTATTGCCTGAGACATCAACAGGGTTTCCTGCTTGCGAGGAGATAAAGTGATCATATTTGGCATATAGGGCGCCCAATGCTAAGGACCACTCAAGGTTTCTATTTTGCTGAAATAGTGCTTCTACCTCACCGCCCCAAATTGTTGCTTCTGCGGCATTGCTAATCGACGCTAATCCTTGTTCAAAGGATAGAACTTGAAGGTTATCATAAGAGGAGTAAAACAAAGCGGAGTTAATGCGCAGGTTTTTACTCGTTAAGATAACTTTGTACCCAGCTTCAACGCTCAAAATATATTCTGGGTCAAAGGCTTTCGAGGTGCTGAGGGAGTTGGTTCCTCCGGACTTAAAGCCACGACTAATCGTAATGTATGCTCTTCTATTGTCTTCAATTTGATAAGCTAGTCCCAATTTTGGGGTAAGGGCTTGATAATCATTGTCACCTGAGGTAGAAGCTAGGGCTGATACGGCTAATAAACTGTTCAGCCCAGTCGTGTCGGCAACAAGACCAATGAACCGTTGGTCTGATTTTTTTTCCTTGCTGTAACGCAAACCCGCTTCCAACTCTAGTTTTTCAGACAGCTGATAATTTGTATTTATAAATACCGCCCAAGCATCGGTTTTATGATGACTATCAAGAATAAATGAGGTATCTAAAGGTATTCTCGGTAAGCCTAAGGCCATATCGCTATCTTCATGTAACAGATAAACCCCTACCAACCAATTCCAATGAGCAGCATCATCGTATACTAAGCGAATTTCTTGAGATATTTGCTCTTGCTTACGCTCAAATTGAGTCTCCGTTATATCAATTTCGGTTCCGTCCGTATTAAAGCTTGATGAGGCATTTAGCATTCGAAACCCAGTGATTGAAGTCAGCTGAAAATTATCGAAATTGAAATCAACCTGAGCGGCGACACCGCCAGTTTCATTGTCATTAAACGTGTCTAGATTATTGCGCACGTCGTGAAAATCGGAGACTCTCTCGGCAGCTCTGTCATGCGCCAAACTCAGGTCATCGACTGATCGAATACTTCGACCGTGGTCACGGAGGTGGTACCAGTCAGCAATGAGTTTGAATTGGGTATCCTGTCGAAATTCAGTCTCTAGAATTGCTCTTACGTTTAAGCTGTTTGTATCGTCGATTTTGTCGCCACCTCTGGGATCTAAATCCTGTGTAAAGCCTGAGTTTAGTATTTTTTTCAACGCAAGCCGTATCCCGCTCTTATCCGACAGTGGGCCGCCAATAGCGCCTGAAAACTCTCTATGATTAAAATTTCCAACAGATAAATTCGCATAGCCGTCCCAGTCTGGAGTAGGGCCTGCTGAAATAATATTTATGGTACCGCCAACAGAGTTCCTTCCGTACAGTGTTCCTTGAGGSCCCCTCAGAACTTCTATTCGTTCCACATCCAGAAAATGAGCCAGTGCCATTTCGGGTCTACCCAAATAAATACCATCTTGATGAACCGTTGTACTGGCATCGGATCCAGCACCTATCGCGTCAGAACCGATTCCACGAAGGTAAATCTGAGCCTGTCCTCCGATTCTGTTGAACGTCATATTGGGGGTATAAGAAGACAGGGCTTGAATATCTTGAATATAAGAAGTGTTTAACTGCTTGTTAGAAAATGTTGTCATMGAGATGTCGACTTCTTGTRAAGTACTTACCTGCTTTTCTGCGGTAACAGTGATATTAAGCAGATCTTCTAAGGACAACAAGTTTAGTTCGTCTAGTTCAGTGTTTGCATAAGCTATACTTGGAGTGACTGAGATGAGAATAGAACACAACAAATGCAAACAGAATGGGGGGAGAGTGTTTTCTTGCATTGACTTTTCACTCGTTGTAAATTAGGTGAAATCAAAGTGTCGATAGTCTATAACTTATTTCCATATGAAGGATTACGAAATTCGTACAAACAATTCGGTAGCTTGCAGCCTCTATATAAAATATAAGCTGATTATATAGGGGAAGCTTTTTGGGTCATTACTGTTCACGTTACTATTCACATTGTTTTCCCTCATAAAACAGCGTTACCCATTGATAAATAAAGCGATTTATATGTCAAWGGGTAGGWGCCTAGAGTTATGTGGGGCAGTTTAGYATTTGGTTAAGTATAGTTGRTAATTTATATGGAAGCAGGAGAAAAAACGAACCAACTTTTGAAGGAAATGCTACCGCCTGATACATTTATTCCTAGTCGTTTTTTTTAAATCAATTTGATTGATTTAAGCGCTCGGCTGTGAATGATTTTTTGGTATTATAGGGCAAACCCAATACTGAGCGGCTAAACTTATAACAGCTTATAGCGTTCACGTAATATAAGGTGCAGGTTATGTCAGATCATCATGCCTATAAAAAAGTTGAGATTGTCGGGTCGTCGAAGATCGGCACAGATGATGCGATTCGCAATGCGATTGCAGAATGCAACAAATCCTTGCGCAATCTTGATTGGTTTGAAGTGGTTGAAACCCGGGGTCATATTAGTAATGGCGAGGTTGGCCATTTTCAGGTCACGCTTAAAGTGGGCTTTCGTTTAGACGATAGCTAGCGACTAGGGTGTAGTGAGTGCGTATAAAATAACTTGCTTAGCCGTTTGAGTTTTGGTACTTAGTCTAGTTGTGGATGCTGAGATAACAGCTCTTGCAGTGCTAAGGGTAACCAGCAGGTAAACATTTCTGGGTACTGCTGAATCTCCTTTTGTAAGGCCGGTAGGCTCATCCAGCGCCAGTCGGATACTTCGCTTGGGTCGGGTTTTGGGGCGGCTTCGTAGTGGCCGATCAGGACATGGTCGTATTCGTTTTCAACCAATCCGTTGGCGAGTGATTCGCGGTAGATAAAGGTAAAAAGTTCTCTCATCGGGGTGTGAAATCCCATTTCTTCCTGCAGGCGTCTATTTGCCGCAGCTATCACTGTTTCGCCCTCTCTTGGGTGGCTGCAACAGGTATTTGTCCATAAACCACCTGAATGGTATTTTTCTGGGTTTCTCTGATGTATTAACAGCTCTTGAGCAGCGTTGAAAATGAAAATTGAAAATGCACGGTGTAGTTTGCCGTCTAGGTGTGCTTGAAGCTTAGGATAGGTGCCAATAGCTTCGCCCTCGGGGTTAACCAGAATGACGTTGTCGAGTGTGTTATCAGCAATTGGCATGGCGCGGTCTATTCATAGTTGGTCTATTGCGGAACCCGCTAGGCAGTATTGCGCATATTAACATTATAACCTGATAGGTCATGTGCTTATTTGATACTGATCAATCCTAATTTTGGGCTATGTATCCGCGTGCGCGCTTTGGTATTCTTCCCGAATAAGGCCATATATGGCTTGATCAAAGTATTCCTCACCGACTCTTTGTGCGCAACGAGCGATGCCTTCTTGGGTGAAGCCCAGTCGCTCGGGAATTGCGCGGCTTTTAGTGTTGGCCATGGTGCAACGAATATCAATTTTTTTCAGTGAAAAATACTCGAAGCCGACCTCGATCATATCTTTGGTGGCGAGCGTCATTATGCCCTTACCGTTGAATGCTTTTCCAAGCCAATACCCGAGGTAGCCGGCGTTGTTGTCGTGGTCAATATACTGGTAACTAATGACACCGGCGATCTCACCTTGATAGAAGATCGTTGCGTGTAAGCCTTGTTTGTGAGCAAACTTGGTGAGTTGCTCGTTGAGATCGCGGCTTAGTTCATCTACTGTGAGGATGCTGTCCACCCACGGGACCCATTGACGCAAAAAACCCCGGTTCTGTTCGATTAGCGCTAGTAGGGCTTTGCTGTGACCGGGTATGGATAGCGATAGGGTGATGTCATCGTTTAGCTTGCGGGTGAACATTGCGAGTGCGCCTTTATATTGTACTTTTATTATACTTTTGAGGCCTTATTATAAGCTAGGAATTGTGTGCTTGTGTATAAAGTTTGGGCGCTGTTCATGGCGCACAGGTCTTGGGAAAAAGTGCTATTTACCTATTAGAATACCCTGCGCACTCAAAGCTATAACAAAGACACGACAAACGTAGATAATCCCTTGCTACGCCACTATACTGCCCCGTTGGCAAAGGCCTTTAAGGTAGCGTATGTTTTTCAATCAAAATCGCCTCGACTTTTTCAAACCCCTTACGAGTAAGTATCGTGAGCAGGTCGTGCAGTGTTTGTCCTTACTTTATCAGCGTCAATATGGCTCGACTGCGGACTATGGGCAGGCTTTAGTCAAGGAGCAGATACTGGAGCTTTTGGCTGAGGCGCTTGCTCGCTCAGCCTCGCTCGTGCTGGAAGATGGCGGGGGCGACGAGCAGCGCTTTAAAAGTATTCGGGAGCAAGCGAATTGGGTCCTTAAGGTACTGCTTGACTGTGCTTGGCTGGAGCGGCAAGTGGATACGGCGACTTTGCAATCCACCTTTGCCTTTACGCGTCTTGGGCGCTTATTTGCACAAGCTTTGATCGAATCTGATAATACCCAAATTCGCACGCGTCATCGTAATACGCGCAATACTTTGAACTCGCTCGAAGCCTTTCGCAGTCGTGGCGAGGTATATGATTTGTTAGATGCCTACGAGTACTCCGAGCGCATCATTACTGACTTTACCGATGTGATTAGCGAGCTGGAAGAGCGTAAACGTGAGTTGGTGCGAGAAGTGGAAGCGCAGCAGTTGGTGCATCAAGCAAGTGATCAATTTTTTGACTTTATGGAGAAACGCTTCCAACCAGATATCTCGGTACGCTTGTCTGCGGATAGTGTCGAGAAGCATCGGGAAGATATTAGTAAAATAATAAGCAGCATTCGCCGTAAAAACAAAGAATTTAAAAAAAATGCCGAGCAGCAATTACGCCGAACAGTGCCGGATTTATGTGCGAGTCAGCACAGTTACCTTTGGTATGTTCTAGACGCCATTGAGCAGCGTATGCTCAATGCGGCGGAAGTGATGTTGCCTGCTTTACGTCGTGCTTTACATGGCTTTACCAAGCGAGCCGATATTATTATCCGTCAGCTTAGTTATCTAAATACCCAACGCAATGACAGTTTATTGGAGGTCTGTAAGCAACTGAGTGAGCTTGACGATGAGCGTTATGGTCAGCGTTTAGAGCAAGCGGCTGAAAATATGGCGGTGATGAAGTTGCAGCTGATAGACCCTCAGCAAATTAAATTAACCGAGCGAAAATTCCGTGCGCCCGTGGATAGTAGTGTTTACGAACACGTCGATTTAGATAGTGGGGCCCAGCAAGAGTTATTAATTCAGCAATTATTAGATCAAGCTTTTGTCGTGAACAACGAGGGCTTGCGTGATTATTTGACTTTTGCCTTAAAAAATAAGCAGCGTATTTCTACCCGCCATTTACCCGTGGACAATGCCAAAGATTTACTCGCCATGGCACATATTATTGAAGCCGGTGCGGTAAACGGTTTGAGTTCCGAATATCAATTTATTGTTACTCCCGTGGGCGAACGTGTTACGGGGAGTGAATATTATCAGCAGTATGATGAATTTATGATTGAATTAAAGCAAATTAGTAACACTAAGGTTGGCTCACATACAGACCTTGAAAATAAGCAAGACCTTGAGGTTAAGCAGGATCTTGAAGTTAAACAAAAAGTTGAACTGAAAAACGAAGCGGGGAATACGCATGGACAGTAATGCGCTTACGCATGCACTTGAAGCGCCTTTAGCAAAGCTCAGTATTAGCGCACAAGAATTTTCTGAGCTGCTTATTCGCTTACTCGACTACGGCGTTATTAATCGGGATGAAAGTCAGGTAGAGGCCTTGCTTTATGATCGTTATCTACAATGCCAAGCCTTGGTGGAAGATTATTTAACCATTATTCACGTCAAAATATTGCACGATTCTCAATTTTGTACCATTCGTGTATTCCCGCCGGGAGCTGTGGTGCCAGGCTTGCCCGATGATGAGCATTCGCCTTTTAATAGTGGCTTACGCAATCGGCCTACCCAGCAAGAAGTTGCCGCCATTTTAGTCCTGCGCGTGGAGTACGAGAACGCCCTTAGAGAAGGGCAGGTGGACGATAAAGGCCGGGTGATGCTTTCGCTTGAGGGCTTTTCTATTGCCCTTAAAAATTTATTAAAACGGACCTTGCCCGAGTCACTTCCTGAGCGTCGTCAAATATTTAAACGCTTGAAGCAATTACGTTTGATTGATATGAATAGCGAACTCGATGTCGATTCGCCAGATTGCTGGCTGCGGATACAGCCCGCTATTACGAGCTTTGTTAACGACGAGACCCTAAGTCAGCTTGCATCCGAGGGTGCAGGGGGGGTAGAAGAGGGTGAGGATGAGGAGCCCTTGATTGAGAATCCGCTGGAAGGTACTTTATTTGATAGTCTTGAACAAGATGAGCCAGCCCCGTTGAGTAATACCGCGGCTTCGAGTGACACACTCGCAGAGGCCGATGACTCGGCCCAAAACCAACAAGACGCAGGAGATGCCGATGTTTTGTAAACGTGGTATTTATATTAACTGGGGAAATATCCCACATTTAGAGCTCGACTTCGGCCCGATTAATTTATTCTCTGGTGGTAATGGCTCAGGTAAAACAACTGCGGCCGATGGCCTGCAATCCTTAATGACGGCAGCGCACGAAAACCTATTTAACTTTAATCCCGGCCAAGACGAGACCACCCAAAAAGGTCGCGGCGGCAAACAAGTACGGACTTTGGCCTCCTATATCTTAGGTTGTGATGATGGCAGTTACGCGCGCATGCGCACCACAGACGGTTATGTGGCGGCGATATTCCACCCGACTGAGGGTGAGACCGCCGAAGTTTTTACCGCCATCATGGGCGTACGCGCTCGCTTAGACACATCGAGTAGCCCGCGCCAAGCACGTCAAGACGCCTTATTGTTTTTAATTTTGCCCGGCATAGAGCTGAGCATGCAAGATTTGGTATGCGAAGACAAAGGTGGTAAGTATGTCGTGCCGCTCAACGAGCTGGCCAACCGCCTAAAAGGTAAGTACGGCCAGCCGTGTGTCGAAACTTACGATAAAAAGGGTCCTTATTTACGTCGCTTATATGGCGCTTTACGCGGACTAAAAGGCGCCGTTCCCGATCGGGAGGCGAAGCATGCGGCACGGACGTTTTCCAATTTTATGGCTTACAAACCGGTAAAAAGCATTTCCGAGTTTGTGGCACGTGAAGTCTTGGAGCCAAAAGACCTTAGTGAAGATATTCGTCAAGTATCCGAGCTAATGAAAACCATTCATGCCATGGACGAGGAAACGCAGCAGTTAAATACCGCAATTCAAAACCTAGAGAAAGCCCATGGTACTGCTCAGTCGTATATTGGCCACTGGCTCGACCATCGTATTGGTTTATATAGCGAGGCTAGCCGCCAGTTGCTGGGTAAACAACAGGAATATGTTAACTATAAAACCAATCAAAATGACATCACCAAAAATATTGCGGATACCCAGCGTAATATACAACAACATCAGGATAAAAAGCGTGTACTGCACGATGGCTTAATCGAGCTGCATGCTAAACGCCAAGGAATTGATGCGCTTAAAAATAAAGATCAGCTGGAAACAGACATCAGTGATTACATAGTCAAATTGCGTGATTGCGTTGGTCCCTTGTTAGCGCAAGATAAGCAGTTCTCACGTAATTTTCAAGCAGCGAGTCAGCTGCACAGTATTTTGAACGAAAACAGCATGGGCGTTGATATCCCCGAGCTGGATGATAAAACCACTCGCGGCCATTTAAAAAGTGTTATTGCCGCCGGTGATGATACCGGCTTGGATATGCAGCAGCTGCTAACCAAAGATTGGACCGGTTTGGAAGGTTTGGAGCATACCCTAGAGCAGGTGGAGCAGCTTGAGAAATTACATATCAAACTTTGGCAGCGCTTACATCATAGTGATGCGGTAAATAACGAGCACAGCTTGCGTGACCAAGTTTTTGCTGGCGTTGAAAAACAGCGCGATAAAATGCAGCGCGCGAAATTACAGGCGGCTGTGAAGCAGCAAGAAATACAGCAGCTCAATAATAAAAAAGTGGCCTACCCAGAGCATGTTGAGCAAGCGCTGATGGCTATTCAGCAACATTGCCCACAAGCGAAGGCCTGTGTTTTATGTGACTTTGTCGAGGTGACCGACCCAGAGTGGCAAATGGCCATTGAGGGTTATATGGGCGGGGCACGCTTTGGTATTTTAGTTGAGCCCGATTATGAGGCCGACGCGATACGCATTGTGCGCTCAATGTCAGGTCGACGTAATAATGCACGTGTTATTCAGGGTGCGAAAGCACAGCGTGATGCTAAACATTACCAATGTCCGCATAACTCAATTTTAGACGTGATGACGTTTGAGCATAAAATTGCCGAATATTATCTATCGGTATCTTATGGTGCGGTGTTACGCGTTGATAATGCCGAAGCTTTGAAAAAAACGGCACGTGGGATTACCTCCGAAGGTTTGGGCTCTGGTAACTACAGTTTATTTCGCTGCGATATGGATGATGCTCAGTTAGTGTTTGGTCAAGGCGCACGCGAGCGAGCGCTATCGGCAAAGCAGTCACAGTGGCAGGAGTTGCAACAGCAATACCAGCAGACCGAAGCACAGCTTCAAGCGTATACGCGTGTGCATGCTTTGTGTACGGATATAAACGAGGTGGCTTGTGGTGATTCTATTCGGCAAATGCTCAATACCCAGCATCAGTTACACAGCGCTGAGACGCAATTGGCAAACTTGGATTTACGTGATTTTGATGAAATTGAAGGTCGCTTAAATCAACTGAAAGACGAATATGAGCAAGTCGAGAAAAACAGCGCTCAATTAAGTGAAAGCTTGGGGGCTCTGCATACGCAAGCTAAATTGGTCACCCGTAATATTGATCGCGTCAGTGATGAGCAAGAAGACCTGCAAAAAAACCAAGAGCGATATCAGCAAGTCCTTGTGGATCTACCGGCTGTTTACCCTGATTTTATTACGGAAGACGCCTTGGAGGCTGGGGAGCTGCGCGCACAGAAAGCCGGTGCGGGCATTAGCTTTGAGCAGGATAATATAGAGCTCTTAGAACAAGCCGAAAAGTGTGAGCGCGAACTGTACACGCAGGTAATACAGCACAACCAAATCAGTAATACCTATAATAATATTGTCTATTTTATGGGCACGGGCGAGCGTCACGAGCTGGATTTTTTTAAGCATATGGTCGCTTTGGATGATAACGTACAGAGCCTATACCATGCCCTTAAAAATAATGTCTTAGTGGGTAAGCATGAAAAACTGACGAGCCTTAAAGAGAGCTTTAATACCGCTTTTGTGACTAATTTATGTCATTCGATTTATCAGGCAATTAATACCGGCGAGCGAATTTTAAAAGAGCTAAATACTGAATTGGAGCATCATCGATTTGGCGCTGATCGGGAGCGGTTTTATTTTGATTATCGTTGGGTGCCGGAATTTAAAGAGTATCGAGACTTTTTCAAAGAGGTGATTAATATTCCCAATCTCGGTGATGGGAGCACTTTGTTTGAAGCGGATCTAAGTGATAAATCGTGTAAAATACGTGACCGCTTGTTGAGTATGTTATTGGATAAAGACGAGTTTTTAGCCCAGCGTGAATTAAAGCGTATTAGCGATTACCGTAACTTCCGACACTATGAAATTTACAAGCAACCTGAAAACAAAGAGCCGATTGCACTGAGTACATACGGTACGGGCTCAGGTGGGCAGCTTGAGACTCCGGCCTATATTATTCGGGCAGCGGCGGTTACCTCGGCGTTTCGCTTTAATGAAGGTAATAGCCATTGCCGAATGGTACTGGTGGATGAAGCTTTCTCGAAGATGGATGAAACGCGCTCTCGCGAGGTGATTAATTATCTAACTAAGTCTTTGGGCTTACAGCTGATTTTTATTATGCCAACCAGTAAGTCGGGTCCTTTTATGGACTTGATTAGCCATCAAACGGTATTTAGTAAGTGCCCGACGACGGAGAAAATTGGCGAGCTAAGCTCACGTGTCTTGGTGGATCGTAAGGTGTGCAATCAGGAGAAGATCAAAACGCTGTGGGCGAATCATCGTAAGACGATTCGCAAGCAGAGTATGTTGGATTTTATGGAAGGGGTTTAAGGGCTTGAATCAGTAGGTAAGTGTAATGCTTGGTGACCCTCCTATTTTTAACTGTGATTAAAACAATATAACCATGACGAGTTAATATGAAGCCATTAATCAAACTCGCGATAGCGACTATTCCCAACGACGGCGGTGAATTGACATTATTTCGCCGCGAAGACGAATTTTCTATTAGGCTCTCCGGTGTGCGCGGGGAGTTAATGAATAGCCGAATATATAATTCCGAACAGGAATTGGCCAAACTCGGTTGTGCTCATATTAAGAATAAAAACAAAGCAGAAGTATTAGTCGGCGGTTTGGGTATGGGTTATACCTTAGCCTCAGCACTAGAGAGCGTCAATGCAAGCTCACGGGTCACCGTGGCAGAGCTGATTCCAGAGGTAGTGGAATGGAACCAAGGCCCGCTAGGTGACTGTGCAGGTAAACCCTTGGCCGATGGTCGATGCCAAGTACGCTTGGGCGATATTGCCGAATTAATAAAAATGCGGAAACCAAATTTTGACGCTATTTTACTGGATGTCGATAATGGGCCCGAAGGTATTACTCAGGGGGAAAATAATTGGCTGTATTCCATCGGTGGCTTAGGTGCCTTATATAGCTGTTTACGCCCTGGAGGCATGTTGGCCGTATGGTCCGCCACCTCAGATTCCAAGTTTGCAACGCAACTAAAAAAAGCTGGGTTTTCAGTTGATGTTCGTACGGTGAGAGCGAGGCCAGGTAAAGGCAGTCGACATACTATTTTTTTGGGGAAGAGGTCTTTGCGTTAGCTTCTGGTTTTCAGTTTTTGGTGGGTTTTTGTCGGGGTCACTACCGCAGGCGGTTAAAACCACCGGCTATTGATCTATAACCCTGACGGGTTTAAACCTGCTCAAGGTTGCACTAGAGTCGCGACTATTTAGCCCAAAGGGGCTGTGGATCAGTAGACAGGGGTTTTAACCCCTGTTGGTGCTGTTGGTGCTTATAATAATTCCGCTGCGTCGTTCGCTAACAATTGTTCGGCAATTTGACCAAAACGCTGGCGAGTAGCCGTAAAAAATGGGCTGATTTTACCGTTTGTAGGTGAAAGATCGATTGCAGCTAAGTGGGGTAGCGACATGTTTTTTTCAATATGCTCATCAATTAACGCATCAAGTTCATTGAGCCAGTTTTTACGCTGGGTGATTAAATAGGGGCTCTATGATCAATAATGTTCATACTCTTAGAGAGCAAAATGCACCTAACTTTGCTGAAGGCCTATTGCACGATCAATACTAGGGTGTCTGTGCCTCAAAACCAGTAGTCCACTTTTTTTTAGACTTATTATTTTTATAGGATGGGTGTTTTAATGCCGATAAAAACTAAGGAATGAGTTTCGTTGTCATCACCCGTTATGCTCAAAAATTAACCATAAAACATATCCCCCCCCTTAAAAGTAATAACGCCATTATTTTCGTTCTGACAGACTCAGTTTTTTAGACCCTAGACCCTTCTCGATCAAGTAATTCGCTATATATACCTCCTTATATATCTCTCATGTGAATTAACAAAATATCCCTTAGCTATATGAATTTCTCATAAAAACCGATGCCTCTTAGATATGGTCAGAATTACTAGCATTGCGCCTAAATCAACATAAGACTAATATTCCGCAATCATGGCGGAATACGACCTTTATTGGGGCGCGATAATACGTATTGACGATTATCCGGTGAAGATCGAAGGCTCTAAGGGAAGAGGTGATATTGAGTACAGTCAGCCGAATGGCGGTTTGTTATTCACGCTCAGAGGCTGATGCAGGCACTAAAACGGACTCGTTCATTGTAGAGTTTTAACACTTACCCATTACGTGGAGTTCACTTTTGAAAATTGTATCTGATAGTCTTTTCAATCCAAAAAAGACCCTTACAGCACTGGCTCTCACAATCGGCACTATCAGTGCCACTGTTCAGGCGGAATTAGACCTCAGTACATACACCTGTAACCCCGGCGAACACTTGGGTAACCTGCCCAACTCTCATCAACGGGTTATCGCACTGGCTTACCACAACGGATACCTTATCGAGAGTGTATGGAGGAATGGTATTTTTAACGTTTATGATCTGGCGGACCCTCGTCATCCAGTCCGGATGCAGTCCCTCGATTTCGGTTGGGCAGGCCATCATAACTACGTCGGCATGGGCTCTACCCTTGCTTGGAACTTTGCCGGTCATCATCAAATTAACCTCGATGATATCCCGAATCTGGGCTTCTGGTCCAAGGTGGATTTTTCTAATGATGCCTATATGGTGCCGGAGTTTGGCGTTGACGGTGAACAGATCAGTTATTTCCCTTACGGCTTTGGCAACGTTCCTCACGCCTATGGTTATGTACAAAAGAATACCATCACCATTCACGACCAAAGGCTAGCGGGCAACCCTCAAATTGGCCACATTGACGTGTTAGACCAAAATGGCTTTGAAGGTCGGGTCAACATGATTGGTAACCTGTTAATCGTACGCGGCGATAACGAAGCCCCACACGGCGTCGCCACCTATGATATTAGCGACCCCACCAACCCTAAAAAACTCGACAGTATACGCACCACTAGCTGGGGTGCAGACCTGGGTAAAGCCTATGATGCCATGCCCGTCTGGGGCAACTACATTATTTTGGCTCAAAATGGTGATACAGAAGGCTCTGGCGGCGGTGTTCGAGCCGTTGATATCGTCGACTTTAGCGATCCAAGTGATTTAAAGTTTGTTGCCCGAAAAGACTACTCAGGCAGCATCCGCTACGCCCAGTTTAAAGATCAGTACATGTTTTTAGGTGAAGCCAAGGTGGACATGTCCAACCCTAGCTTCCCACAAGTTGCCACCTACGACGGTGCTTTTGGCGAATACCTGTTACCCGTGGGCAACATTATGATAGGTTCTGGGCAGGACAGACAAAATACATCTCGTGTATTTTGTAATGACGCGGCGCCCGATACCCGTGCGCCAACGGTGGCTTATCACAACCCGCCCGCGAACACCACGGGCTTGCACGTAAACGGTCGTGTTGGTGTGTTGGTTCATGAAACCATGGATTTAAATACACTGACCTCGGATAACTTTATTATTCGACCCGTCAACGGGGCCGCCATCCCGGTGGACGTTAGCTGGATGGACAATGACACCATCAATATCACCCCCAAATCCCCCTTAGACGAAGATACCACCTACGAATTTTTAATGCCCGCCGGTGGCATTAAAGACGTGGCTGGCAATGCTCTGGCAGCGGACTTTAGTTTTCACTTTTCCACCGGTAATAACATTGTGCTTAACACCCCACCAACTATTGACTCACTGGTGTTAGATAACCCGGTAACGGAAATCAACCAAATCAACCAGCTTACCGTGAATGCGAGTGATGTTGATGGCAACCCGCTGGAATATTTCATTCACTGGGGCGACGATACCACCAGTGGCTGGGTAAGTAACTCGACCATCAGCCACAGCTATGCCGACAGTGGTATTTATACGGTAGTTGTGCAAACCCGAGACACGGCAAACACCAAGGCCTATAACAGTCTTAATATTTTGGTGGAAGATGGCGACGCGGTACAAAATATTGCCTCATCCGATATTGTTTATGATCATGACAACCTGCGCGTATTAAACGTTAACCCCGATAACAACACCATCAGTGCTGTGCATTCGGAAACCGGAGTGAAACTGTTTGAAGTGGCCGTACCCGCCGATCCCCGCAGTATTGCGGTAGCGGCTAACGGGGAAATTTGGGTCACCAGTCTCGACGCCGCTCAAGTGAGTGTACTTTCCGGCAGCAACGGCAGCCTGATTAGCCGTATTGACTTACACCCCGGCAGCACACCTATTGGTATTGTGTTAGACCCATCCGGCAGCCACGCTTATGTTTCTGCGATGGCCGAGGGGCAGGTGTACCGCATTGATATGGCGAACCGAAGCATTGTTGACAAACTTGCCGTTGGCCCTAGCCCCAGAGCCATGGCGCTGACGGCGGATGGTAATACCTTACTGGTTACACGTTTCGTTTCCGCGCAAGACCAGGCCGAGGTTTATCACATTGATACTGCAGGCTTTAACAATGTTACGGTGATCCCTTTAAGTATCGACTCGACCAGCCCCGACTCCAACACCACCGGGCGTGGTATTCCCAATTACTTGATGGCCATTGCGATCACACCCGATGGCAACACCGCATGGGTGGGTTCGAAAAAAGATAACGTGTTACGTGGTTTAAGCCGTGACGGACAGTCGCTTAACTTTCAGAACACCGTGCGTTCCAATATTTCTTTTATTGATTTAAGCACAAACACAGAAATTCCCGACTCCAAATTTGATATCGACGATACCGAGCTGGTCAGCGCTATTGCTTTCAGCAAGGGTGGGCGAGTGGCTTATGTCACCCATCAGGGCAACAACCTGTTATCCGCTTACGATGCCGTGAGCCGTCAGGTGATCGATCGTATTACTACCGGGCTTGCACCGACCGGTATTGCCGTCAACACCAGTAATGGCCATGTCTACACCCATGACTTTTTGGATCGTAAATCTAACCATTGGAATCTTTTTAGTGGCGAGTCTAACAGCCTGGGCGGTTTACGCCTTGTTGGTCTGACCGATGTGGTCAGCAGCGAAACACTCGGCTCGGAAGTATTGCTGGGCAAACAAGTCTTCTACGACGCCTCGGACACTGCCATCTCGCTGGATGGTTACCTTAGTTGCGCCGCCTGTCATTTGGATGGTGGCAGTGATGAACGTGTCTGGGACTTTACCGATCGCGGTGAAGGTTTACGTAACACCATCTCGCTCCGCGGGCGTGCCGGTACCGGCCACGGTCGTGTGCACTGGTCGGCTAACTTTGATGAGATTCAGGATTTCGAACACGATATCCGTGGGTCATTTGGTGGCACGGGTTTAATGGACGATGCTGATTTTGAGGCTACGTCCGATACACTGGGTGCATCAAAAGCGGGTCTCTCGGTAGAGCTGGACGCACTGGCCACTTACGTCACTTCGTTAAGCGCTTTTGCTACCAGCCCCCACCGCAATGCGGACGGCAGCTTAACCGCCGATGCCGTTGCCGGTAAAGTCATCTTCGAAAGTCATAACTGTACAAGTTGTCATGGCGGCGCGGCTTATACTGACAGTCCGCAAGGCATGCGACACGATGTCGGTACTATCAGCAGCAACTCCGGCGGTCGCTTAGGCGGTAACGAACTCAACGGTATTGATACACCTACCCTGCTGGGTATTTGGAATACCGCACCTTATCTGCATGACGGTTCTGCCGCGACGCTGGAAGATGTACTGAGCAATGCTGGCCATGGCGGTACCGATATACTCAGTGCAAGCCAACGCTCACAACTGGCGGCCTACCTATCGCAGTTAGATGGTTTAGCAGCGGCAGCACCTGCAGTCAACGCGGGTGTCAGTATTTCGTCTTTAAGTAATGGCGACGTTATTAGCGATGAAACGGTTTCTTTAACCATTGGCAACACCTTCAGCAATGTCAGTGAAGTGGTCTGGGTGGTGGATGATCAAGAACTCGCACGCACTTCTATCGCACCCTACAGCCATGTCTGGACACCCACGGATGGCCCACATCGTGTGTATGCAATGATTACCTATAACAATGGCAATACCACCACACTGTCATCGGAATTAAGCATTGTGTATAACGGTTTAGTGCCTCTGGATTTCACCAAAGTCGAGGCGGAAGATTTTACCAGCCAAAGTGGCATTCAAACCGAAAGTACCAGCGATAGCGGTGGTGGTTTAAACATCGGTTTTGCCAACCCTGGCGACCATATGATTTATAACATCAGCGCCTTACCGGAAAGCGGTAACTATGAATTTACCTTCCGCACGGCGGGTGAAGGCAGTGGCGGTAGCCTGAGTATACAAAGTGCCGATGGCAATACCACTTACGGCACTTTCGCAGACGCGGGTGGCACCGGAGGCTGGCAGAGCTGGCAGACTCGCACACACAATGTCACTTTGCCAGAAGGCCTGAGCAGTTTTAGGGTTGAGCTACACAGCATAGCCATTAACCTTAACTGGTATACCTTTAGTTCTGATTACGATGAGGATGGTGTCACCGGCACCGCAGACCTGTGTGAAGACACGGCAGCGAATGCGGCCGTTGACATAGACGGCTGTGCAGCCGAGCAGTTAGACGCCGATGAAGATGGTGTTTTTGGTAACAGTGACCAATGCCCAAGTACTCCCACTGGTCTAAGTGTTGATATTAACGGCTGTGCGGATATGGAAAAAGACGGCGACGGTGATGGTGTGAACGACGATATGGATATGTGTTTAAACACGCCGGTAAATGCGGGCATTGATGCCAACGGTTGTGAACTGCCCGATGTCGATGGCGATGGTATTTACGACAATGTTGACCAGTGTTTATCTACGGCACCCGGCGCTACCATTGATGCCGTAGGCTGTGAGTTACCCGATACCGATAATGACGGCATCTACGATATTAATGATAGCTGTGCGGCAACGCCCAACGGCGAAACGGCCGATATTAATGGTTGCTCCGATACACAAAAAGATGACGATGGCGATTTGGTTAACAATGCAATAGACCTTTGTGCAAACACGCCTAGTGGCGCAACGGTAGACGGCCTGGGTTGCCCGAGCGACAGTGACGGTGACTCAATCCTTGACGGTATTGATGTTTGTGCTGGCACGCCTGCCGGTGCATCGGTAGATGCCACGGGTTGTCCAATAGATACCGACAATGATGGTATTTTTGATGGCCTTGACGCCTGTGCCGCTACACCCGCGGGTGCAGCGGTAGATGCCACTGGTTGCCCTTTGGATGCTGACGGCGATGGTATCTTTGATGGCATAGATACCTGCGGAGCCACTGCGCCAGGCACTGTTGTGGATGCTAATGGTTGTGGTATTGATAGTGATGGCGACGGTATCTTCGATGGTATTGATGTTTGTGCAAGTACACCAGCAGGCGCAACCGTTGATAGCACGGGTTGTCCTCTGGATGGTGACAGTGACGGCGTGTTTGATGGTCTTGATAGCTGCCCAACAACGGCTGCCAATGTGGTAGTGGATGGAACGGGTTGTGGTATCGATAGTGATAGCGACGGAATCTTCGATGGCATTGATGCTTGTGCCAATACACCAGCAGGTGCGACCGTTGATAGCACCGGTTGTCCCTTAGATGGCGACAACGATGGTGTGTTTGATGGTCTGGATGTCTGCCCTGCCACTACTACAAATGCTGTGGTTGATACCAGCGGTTGTGAAATTCTGGATTATGATGTCACCTTTCAGGCCGAGAATTATAGCGCCATGTCGGGTGTTGGAACCTACTATAGCGGCAGCAACTACGTGGGCTCGATAAGTGAAGGTGACTGGATGGAATATGCGGCCGTCACTCTTCCTGTCGCAGGGTCTTATGCGCTTACCTACAACCAGGCGGGCTACGGTGGCGGCATGGTAAGGTTCGAATCGAACGGTAGCGCCATTGTCAGTACCGGCCTGGGCGGCACCAATTTCTGGGAGAACTGGAGCAATACCTGTGAGATGGTCACCTTACCGGCGGGCAGTCAGGTGTTTAAAATTGTGGTCGCCAATGGTAGTGATTTCAATATTAATTCCTTCCGCTTGGAATTGGATGGTAGTTGTGGTGGCAGCCCCGCCAACAACATATTGTCCAGTGATGGCACCATGCCGCATCAGGGTAATTTTGATACCTACATCGACCCCGGCACGGGTAACTGGGTTTCTTATAGTAACGGTGAGGTTTGGCTGAGTGTTAATACCGCCATGCCCGATTCCTGGCAGTTGCAACTGGTGCATGACCTGAGCATTAGTGACGGAGTGTTGTATACCATTTGTTTTGATGCCAAGGCAACGGGTAACCGTACCGCCTTTTTCGATATCGATAATGCGGGTACACCGGGCTATTCATCACTGATGGATGACGGTTGGCAAACAGCCGACCTCACCACCTCTTACCAGAGCTTTAAACATAGCTTTGTGGCCAGTAGCTCGGATTCTAGCGCCAGGATGGTGATAAATGTCGGGCATAATAATGCCGACGTCAGAGTGGATAATATTGGCGTGTTTGTTGGCGGTGTTTGTGGGAATTTTCAGTAGTTTTTWATAAGAAATAATACGTTTTAAGTTTTAGCCCCTGCCGGGTTTCTGGTGGGGGCTTTTTTGKTTTTGGGGCTTATTGTCATCGCTGATGTAGTAAGTCGGGGCAGTGCTTTTACTTGCGATAGTGCAAAAATAAGTGTAAACAGAGAATAGTCTGTTTATTCTCTGTTTTGAGGTGGTGCCCCGTGTTTAATAGTTCTGACATACATACTGTGACTGATTTTAGCCGTAAACCGGCTGAGCACATAAAACGGCTTATGGATAGTAAGCGTCCAGAGATCCTCACTGTCAACGGTAAAGCCGCTGTCGTGGTGCAGGATGCAGAAACTTACGAGCGTATGGCAGCGATGGCTGAGTATGCTGAAAGTATACAGAGCATCCGCCAGGCCCTGTCTGAGGAGGGGAGGCCGCTGGAGCAGTTTTCTACTGAGTTTGAAGCAAGGTTTGGTATTAAGCGTTGAGAAAATACCGGGTAAATATTAAGCCGACAGCTGAGGAGGATTTAGCTCGTCGATTTGTGCAGATTGAGGCGGAGTCACTCCAGGATGCAGTGGCTTGGTATTTGGGGATCATTGAGGTAATAGAAAAACTTGACGAGCTGGCCGAGCGCTGCCCAATTGCACCGGAAGACGCTGAAATTCAAAAGAGTATCCGTCACTTGATGGTTGGTCGTTATCGAGTGCTGTATTTAATCAATAATGGCTGTGTTGATGTTTTGCATGTTCGGCATAGTCGACATGATAGGCGATTTTAGTTTGACTATTATCTGCCGCCATTTGTATGCCACACCGTAAATCGTGCAATGGGGTGAAGAAGTTGGTGGTATTGAGGGGCGAAGAATTTATGTCGCGCTATTTGTTACACATATTACCTTTTCGTTTGGGGTGCCAAAGTACGTAGATTCGTAACGGGTTTACATTCATGAGCGTAAGATTTCCTCACCAATGGCTAGGCTCTCATTTAACCAATGGGTCTGCATGTCTTCAGGGATCATGGTTAATATTGGCACTAGCTTGTACTCATTAGCCAACTCCTCGGCGCAATCTCTGCAAAAAGCTCGCACCAGCAACCAATCGTCTATTAGTTGCTCTTTTTTTGGGAAATTATCTTGTCGGTTAAATGGAGGCAAGTCTTTGTTACTAATATGTGCCCACCAATAACGGTAGCTTGCCTGCCATT
>NVXL01000249.1 GCA_002746115.1 Alteromonadaceae bacterium | reverse complement strand
CCAAGACAAAAAAGCTAAGCTTTGCATTGGTGATAATCAGCATAATCAGCCCGCCACTAAAGGTGAGCATGCTGCGTAAGGCCATGGAAAATGAGGAGCCAAAAATCGATTGCAGTAAAGCGGTGTCAGAGGTTAGGCGGGACATGATCTCGCCGCTGCGATTCTCCTCAAAATAGCTGGGGTGCATGTTAACTACGTGGGTAAATACGGCTTTGCGCAGATCCGCTACAACGCGCTCGCCCAGCCAAGACATGAGGTAAAAGCGGGTAAACGTCCCGATTGCCATTAAGCAGACTAAGCCAAGCATGGTGAAAATAGAGGCTTTCAGCTGTGCTTCTGACCCGGCGATAAAGCCATTATCAATCACTAATTTAACCCCCTGTCCCAAGGATAGGCTGATCCCCGCGGTGATGATCAGCGCGAGTAAGGCAAAAGCGACCATGGCCTTGTAGGGCTTTAGAAAGCGGAAGACTGGGCGTAAGCTCTTATATGCAGAGACCTGAGGTTTTTTAGTGTTGGCTTCCATTGTGCTGTGACGTTTCCTGCTTTAATTAAGTTCGGTGATGTAAGTTCGATGGTGGATGCTATCTTGATATAGTGGGTAAAGCAAAGTGCTTCTCACGTTGTTAGATCTGATATCGATTGATTAGTTGCTTAGAATTAAGGTGTTATCATTGCCAAAAGACAGAGGAAGTGTATGAAAACTCGTAGCGAAATCATTAGCGCTGCCCTTAAACGTGTTGATGGTCACGCCCCGTCGGGTAAAGTTGCCAAGCATCGTAAAATGGCCGTTAGCCCGTTTACCTTCTTACGTGGCGCATCTCAGCTGTTTTACGCTGACATCCTCTCCGGTGTACTGCCATTACCTGAAGCACTCCTTAATATACCCATGACCTATGTGATGGGCGATTGCCATACCGGTAATTTTGGCTTTATTACTGAAGGCGGCTCCCACGGCGATAAAGTCATTTTTTGCCCGAATGACTATGACGATGCCTGCATCGGCCATGCCGCGTGGGATATCGTACGCTTTTGCGTGAGCTTGATATTAGTGGCGGAGCACGGTCAAGGCATGGTGCGCGGGGTTTACCAAAGCGAGAAAGATGTAAGCGGCAAATCAGTGCTGGGTGATAATGATATCAATCAAGCAATCGACAAATTTTTATCGACCTACCGTGATACCTGCGGGCTAAGCATACGTAAAGACCGTAAGTTGCACGATAGCGTGATTGACGATTTTTCGAGCCCACATATTTTATATAATTTGTATCGTAAGGCGCAAAATCGCGTCCTTGACGGTGAAGATTTTACCCGTAAAAGCGTCTTCGCTAAATCTGTAGATTTTGATAAGACGCCATTGCGCTTTAAAGATGACCCTGAGCGCTTTAAGTCGCTCGGTAATGATGTCTTTGCCCAGCTAGAGTATGCCTTTGCGCCGTACATGAACGACGCTATTATTGATATCGTTGAGCGTGTAGATTCTGGTATTGGCTCAGCCAACATGAAGCGTTATTATTTTCTAATTGGCCCTCGGGGTTTTCAAGGCTCTGATGATTTACCCCTGTACCATGTGGTTGAAATTAAGCAGCAGCGCGAGGCCGCAGCATTATTTTACTTCCCCGATTTAAACCCTGTGAATCGCCTTAACCCCGCACACCTGAGCGCGGTTTGCCAACAGCGCATGCAGCGCCAGCCGGACTTGTTATTAAGCGAGCTTGAATGGAATAGAGAGCATTGGTTAGTACATTCACGCCATCATGCCCGCATTGGTATTAACCCTGAGGATATCGCCGTTGGTAAAAAAGCCACACGTAAAGGTGGTTTTTTGCAATATGCACAAAGCTGTGCTGAAGCCTTAGCTCTGGCGCATTGTCGTGGTGATCGTCGTTCGACACGCTTTGAGCGGGCGGTATGTGACTATTTGCCTGGCGCTATGACGGAATTAAAATATGTCGCTGAGGATTATGCGCAAGTGGTGACGGATGATTGGGCAAGGCTAGTGGGGATGGTTAGGTAGGCGTTTAATCGCCGCCACAGCCACAACTGCTACCGAGGTCACTGCCCACCGCCTGTGCCACCAAAGTCGGACAAAGAGAGGTCTCCAAACCAACTCGAAGCTGAATCGCCAGGGGTACCCGGCGCGTCATAATTATCATATGTAGGCTCGTAAATCTCAGTCGAAAACTCCAATGTTTCGCTTAGCCATTCCTGATCAAAAGTATCATTCGTATCCACAATAAATGGCCAGCAGCACAGGTATATTAAGCTTGGGCGATAGTCATCGAGAAAAGCACTTACCATAATGCTTACTGGGGTGCGTCCATTAGGTTCTAGGTGAAAAATTTTGACATTAAATACGAAGCGCAAATCGTTCTGAGTGACTTCCGCTACCAGCTCTAGGTGCTTGAGTGAGGCTTTGCCTGTTTAACGGAAGACAAAGCCCACTCAAAGTACAGCGGGCATGGTGGCTTTATTATGCTAAATAAAGCGATCTAGGTTCAGCAGATTTTTCTATACCTGTGACGACAAATGCGCTGGCATCTAAACTTATCAGTGCTTGCTCACCGTTGGCAGGATGTTCGAAGACGAAATTCCCATGTTTAATGTGTCCGAAATGGCGTTAGCTGGGTTTGAGGTCGTCACTAGCCATAAACGTCTTTTTTTGATTAAAAAAAAGCCGCTTTTAAAGCGGCTAAGGTGTTGAAAGTACATCACTCATTGAGCTATTTAATAAATAGCATCTCTGAATATTTTGGTAATGGCCAAGCCGAATCAGCAACGTTTTGTTCTAACGAATCCGCGTAAACTCTTACTTCGTTCATTAAGGTCGTAATACTCTTGGCGCAATAATGTAAGTGAGCTTCAGTAGAGTCAAAATCATGCTTGGCGATAGCGTCTTTAAGTGCAGTCACATTGACCATCATTTTGTCAGCATCGGAGGCAATTTGCTTCGCAAGGTCACTATTAAATAGCGCGCCAAAAGTTGCGGCAGCGGATGCGGCAGCGCCGAGTTCAGATAGATAACCCATAGCAGCCGGGTAAATAGTTGTCGTTGCCATATCAATGACGAGTTTTGCTTCCACTTCAATCGACAATACATACTGCTCAGAGTAAACCTCATAGCGGCTTGCAAGTTCTACTGGCGTAAGTACGCCGGTACTTGAGAACAAGGCTTTTACGGAGTCTTCTTTAAACGCAGGTAAAGCGTCAGCGGTGGTGGGGATATTTTTTAAGCCGCGCTCTTCTACTGCAGCTGTGTGCCATTCTGTGGAGTAACCGTCGCCACCAAAGATGACTTGGCCGTGCTCTTCCATAATGGTTTTGATTACGCCAAACACCGCTGTGGTTTGATCTGCGCCGCCGCTCAACTTAGCGTCGAGTTTTTCCGCAATCCAATTTAACGAGTCTGCGAGAATAGTATTCATCGCAACTAGTGGGCCGGATACGGATTGTGATGAACCTACAGCGCGGAACTCAAAGCGGTTACCGGTAAAGGCAAAAGGTGAGGTTCTGTTACGGTCGCCAGGGTCGCGATTAAATGGCAATATTTGTGAAAGCCCAGAATCCATAAGGCCGCCATCATCGCTAGCGCTGATCTTGCCCGCTAGGATATCGTTAAAGATGCCTTCAAGCTGATCACCGAGGTATACGGATAAGATCGCAGGGGGTGCCTCGTTGGCGCCAAGGCGATGGTCGTTCGCAGCCGATGCGATAACCGCGCGTAATAGCGGGCCGAACTTATGTACGCCACGTATTACCGCGCCGCAAAATAGTAAGAAGTTAAGATTTTTTTCCGGCACATTACCCGGGTCAAGCAAGTTACCTTGGGTGGAGTTGCCGACAGACCAGTTAACGTGTTTACCGGAACCGTTTAAACCCGCGAAAGGTTTTTCGTGTAATAAGGCGACTAAGCCGTGTTTTTTGGCCGTCGCTTTCATCACGGTCATTAGCAATTGCTGATGATCGGCGGCGACGTTGGCGGATTCGTAATAAGGCGCAATTTCAAACTGCCCAGGGGCAACTTCGTTATGGTGGGTTTTAGCGGGAATGCCTAAACGGTATAGTTGGTCTTCAAAATCTTGCATAAAGACCTGAACGCGTTCAGGGATGGCGCCAAAGTAATGGTCATCAAATTGCTGACCTTTTGCCGGTGGAGCACCAAATAAGGTTCGGCCAGCGAGTAATAAGTCAGGCCGTGCGTTGGCAAAGTTCTCATCGATCAAAAAGTATTCTTGCTCAGCACCGCAGCTTGAATTCAGCGGCGCGATGTCTTTTTCACCCATTAAGCGCAGTACTTTTTGCGCCGCGTCGTTCATGGCGGCGTTTGAGCGTAGTAGGGGGATTTTTTTGTCTAGGGCTTCGCCTGTCCACGACATGAAGATGCTGGGTATCATCAAGGCCGCGCCATTGGCGGTATGCATGATATAAGCTGGGCTGGTTGGATCCCATGCTGTATAGCCGCGAGCGGCGTTGGTCATACGCAAGCTGCCGTTAGGGAAGGAGGAGCCATCGGGCTCGCCTTTGATCAGTAGGCTACCGGTAAATTCGGTAATCGCGTTGCCTTCGCTGTTGGGGATAATGAAGCCGTCATGCTTTTCAGCGGTGGCATTGGTCATTGGGTAGAAGATATGGGAGAAGAATTTGGCACCCTTTGCCATCGCCCAATCTTTCATTGCAGCCGCGACGATATCGGCAGTTGCGCCGTCTAGCGCTGCGCCAGTTTGCACTGTGTTCTTAAAGGCTTTAAAGGCGCTTTTAGAGACGCACTCTTCCATTTTTGGAAGGTTAAATACATCGCAGGCCCATATTTTACTGAGTGGCTCAGTTGGCGTTGCTGAATATGTTGTGCCATTTGTAATAGCATTGATTGCTGAAACTCTTGCGCTATTTCCGCTCATACATCTCCCGAAAAAATAAAAGTATTAGAAATAAGTTAGTAAAACGTCAGTGATTTGCGGCTAGCTTAAGTTTTTAGGCCGATAAGATCAAAGCGAATGTGAGTTATTGTGATTAATGAAGATGTAAGCAAGATTTGAGCCAAAAGTGAATGCGGGGAGGTGGATGGGTGTTTTGGGTGGGGTGATGGGTGAATCCCAACCGATTGATGCTCGCCAGTGGTGCGAATTTTTCGATCGGCACCAGAGTGGTGCGTTTTCCTTTGTTGGTAATCCTGCAGGAAGTTCAGCGGGTGTTAGGTAGGGCGATTTGGGCTGAGTCAGTGACTGTGGGGTTTGAATTCATTGGCTCAAAAGGCAATAGATTTCAAACCAATAGGTTTTTTTGATTGCACATTGGAAAGCTCTATTATGGAAAGAAAAATTTACAGACCAGCCGCTTCTATCTGGTCTGTATAAGCGTAATTATGGGGAGCTTTAACCTTTTTGTAAATTACGCCTTCAAATGAATGTTAACGTTTCGCCAGCCAAAGCAGGTAGCGTTATGCTGGCATGCTGCTGCGGGGAGGCGAGCGATAAGCCTACTATGGGGGTGCACCTCTAATTTGATAAAATTTCCACTCTTTTAAGTACCGGACGATTATTAACGCAATTAGTCGGATCTATCTCTATATTTATTTTCTTTCCACTCAATTGCGCAGCTAAGAGACTTGAATATATTTCGGTTCGAAGATTTGAATCGCTTCTTATTGCGTACATGTCTGTTGATGTGCAAGTTGCTGGGTTGCTAAATGTAGAATCCGTTTTAAAATATATTATTCCGGTAAAATCAGATATCTGCAAATGCGTAACTTTTCTTTCCCCTGCCCACCCAAGCGCTAATTGGGGAACAATAGCCATTAAAGCTAGGCTGATTTTTATTTTCTGATTCATATTAACTGTCTCTTGATTAATTTTGGCCTTACCTAAGTTCTGTAGATAAGCGTAATTAGCACTAACGCTCGCCGCAGCCGGCATAGTACGTTTATTGTGTGTTATTGTTTGAGCGGTAGTCACTGTTGTGAAGCCCTTTTCGGGCTACGAGTGTTTTTTTCGCCTTAAACTCGCCAGCCCCAAAAGCTCTGACGCCAAAAATACTATGGAAGCGGGGAGCGGAGCTGCAGGCACCTGCATTATCGAAGGTTAGGGTGGTGGCGTACGTGGCGGTTGAAAAGCAACCAGCCAGTATGATGATCAGAATTAAATTACGAAACATTTTCTCTCCTTAAAAATACGACCGTCCAAGCTTAATAGTTTATAGGAAGCCTCCCCCACTTTGCAACAGTTGTCGCCGAATAAAAAGGAAGGCCTTTATTTTATATTATTGATTCCCTAAAACCAAAATATCTTTATCCGCAGTCCAAGTGTCCAATGCCCGATCGTACAGAGCAAATGAGCCGCCGTCATCCCACACTGTTGCGGAAATTCCACGCTGGGTAGCAAAGGTAACATGCGCTTGTAAATAAGCGAGTCGCTCGCTTTGGTCGCAGATGTTTTCTGGTTGGGTGAAATCGTATTTAGCGACGCCAAACTCATTGACGGTCACTGGAATATTATTTTCACTTGACCAGTCTTCTGCTCGTTGATAGATGTCTTCCAAGTCATCCATATCTTGTTGCGTTCCCCATGAACGAGTGCATTGCCCGGCAAAAGGCCAGGGGTTATAGGAGTGAAAGTTTCCAATCAGGTAGTCGCCACTCAATACGTTGGTTGCTAACAAGGCTTCTATGGATGAAAACTCATTGCCGGCAAACACAACGATGCGTGTCGGGTTGTCTTGTCGAATAATGCCAAGGGTGCGAAGGTTTAAATCATTGACGTCTGCGACGCTCATGCCATTAGGCTCGTTTAAAATTTCGAATAATAGCTTGGGTGATTTATCTTTAAACCGATCGGCTATCTGAGTCCAAATAGCGTCAAAGCGTGCCTTATTACTTGCATCTGCGTATGCGGTCTTAAGCCAATCTTCGTGATGAGCGTTGATAATGACGTATAAATTTTCCGCCAAAGCCCAGTCGACCAATTGTTCCACTCGATCCATACGAGCTTCGTCTACTGCGTATGGGGCACTTGTTTGGGTGTGATCATCCCATGTGATAGGGATACGCACATGTTTAAACCCCGCATTGCCAAATGAGCTGAAGTAATACTGTTCTGCCGCTAGCGCCCAAGCGCCTTCATTGGGAATGGCGTCAAGGGTATTGCCTAAGTTAATACCAATACCCATTTCACTCACGGCTCTCACGGCAGAGATTGTAGTGTCAGTCGAGCCCGAAGAGCTGTTTGATGAGCTTGAAGATGAGCTGCTACTAGATGAAGAGCTGCTAGAAGACGAGCTACTAGATGAGCTTGAAGAGGCGTTGCCGTTGTTGGCGGGGGGAGACGATCCGCCTCCACCGCCGCCTCCACACCCTGCGAGGCAAGTGACTAAAAGAGCCAAGCAGCCTAGATTCTTAAGGGGCTTGAGTATGGCGGGGGGACTATTGGGTGACATAAGGGATCTCGGTAAAGTTGTTAGCTATCAATCGTAATAAGTCCATGCAAAAGATGCGAGCACCTAATGATCGGAGCGTTGTGTTTCTCGATTTTTGACGGATCATAACTTGCCTCTAATTGTTGGGGAGTTCGGTGGTGAGCACAACGGTTCTGAGGTAGATGAGGACTCTATGTTTTTTGCGATCCTGCGTGGAGAGGTCTAAATGATCATAAAATATGATTTATTTGTCATTCTTTATTGGTGCTTTAATTATTCCAGCTATAGTGAAATACATTTTTTTAATGTCTATTGGCTTTGTGATGATGTCATCCATGCCTGCCTTGAGGCAAAGCTGCCATTCCTCGCTCCTAGCGTTGGCTGTCATAGCGATGATCCGTGCTCCCCTTAACTCAGGGTTTGCTCGAATTTGTCGGGTAGCTTCTAGGCCATCCATCACTGGCATCTGCATATCCATCAATACACAGTCAAATGTCTGCTTGAGCATATGTTCGATTGCTAGTTGGCCGTTCTCTGCGATCGTGACATGTGCGCCCTTCAGTTCCAGTATTTTTTTGGCTAGATGTTGATTGGCCAGATTATCTTCAACCAATAAAATTTTGGCGCCATTAAGGGCGCTCAAATCTGGATTCAATATAGCTTGGTTAGTCGCATCCGGCTGCCCACCTTTATCTAGCTTGATGTTGAACCAGAAGGTGCTGCCTTTGTCGGGTCGGCTGTCCACACCGATTTCACCGCCCATCAATTCAATCAGCTGTTTGCTAATCGCCAAACCTAGGCCGGTACCACCAAACTTGCGAGTGGTTGACGTATCTGCCTGGTGGAAAGGCTGGAATAGGTGGGTAATAGTAGCTGAATTTATACCAATACCAGTATCTTGCACCTCAAATCGCAGCATAATACCCGGACGGTCGGAATCTATTGCAAGGGCATCGGCATTAACATTTATGTTGATGCTACCCTGTTCGGTAAATTTAATGGCATTGTTGATGAGGTTTATCAGCACTTGCCCTAAGCGCAGTGCATCGCCACGCAAAGACAGTAATACTTTGGGTGATATATTAAAGCTCAGTTGCAACCCTTTACTGAGCGCACTTTCACTCATTTGTATGGAAAGTTGATTGAATAGATGATCTAGGTGAAAATCGGCTATTTCAAGTTGTAATTCCCCCGCTTCAATTTTGGAAAAATCGAGAATTTCATTGATAATGGTGAGTAGATTTTTTGCGGCAAATTGGATGGCAGTAATATTGCTGCGCTGTTCAGGCTTAGTCGCTGACTGCAAGGCCAGGTAAGCCATACCAATGATGCTATTCATCGGGGTGCGAATTTCGTGGCTCATGTTAGCGAGAAACTCGCTCTTGGCCTGATTGGCTGATTCTGCCGCCTCTTTGGCCTCGGTAATGGCCTTTTCCGTTTGTTTTTGCAGAGAGATATCATGCATGGAGACGACCGCACCGATCTTGTTCCCTTCCAAGTCAAACATAGGTTGACCTGTGCATTGAACAATAATTCTTCCTCCGCTCACGTGCTCTATCAGTAGCTCTTGTTTGTAAATACTCTCGCCATTAAAGGCGCGATAGAGCGGGAGCTTATTCAACTCCATCGGAGTCTTGCCGTCTGGCTGGTACAGGCGATAATAGCTAGCCCATTGTTCCGGTGACAGGTTTTCCTGTGCGATACCATGCATTTCACGCGTGGCCTTGTTAAACAGAGAAAGAATGCCTGTGTTATCGCAGGCGACAATGCCGTCGTTGATGTTATTCAGTACGGCTTCGCTAAATACCTGCTGAAGGTTAAGCTCGCGAGTGCGCTGCGCGACATCCGATTCCAAGTTGTCGCGATGCTCACGCAATTCTTGTGTGATTTTATTCTGCACTTGAAGCGATTCGGTAAGTTGGCGATGCATTTTATTGATTGCGTTAACGACGATGTGGAATTCACTACCGTGGTTGCTTGCAAGCGGTAACTGCAGGGGGGGCGAAGACTTATCTAGTGACAAGGTGGACATGTGCTTGGCAATGGCCAGAAGATGCTTGGTCACCATTTCTTTAAATATGTAGAAAAAAACAGCCGTCAAAGTGATGATGGAAATAATGATGATAAACAACAGTGGGTATAGTGCTTCAATAGAAGCAAGTGTTAGTGGCCAAAGATCGACGACGACATATAAGTCACCGAGTTCTTTGCCTCGATAGGTGAGGGGGATATGCTTTTCAATCTTTGTTGCCTGTGGATTAAGCTCTTTCCCGGCTTTAACGACCACATTACCTTCCGCGATGAGCTCTACATAGTGAATGTAAGGGTCGTCGGATATAGCTTCAATTTGGACTTGCAGATGTTTTTGATTGTATTCCCATAGAGTCACTTCAATAGCACGGGCATATTTTGCTTCCATGTAGTTGATTTGATCATTGGCGATCGAAACCAAACTTCTATATTTCATTAGCCCGGTTACTGTTAATGAAATCAATGCGACAATAATTGCTGACACAAGCATGCGTTGTCCAATGAGTTTGGAAATGCTGGTGTTGTCCATGATTTATTTTCTGGCGGTCACTATTTTTTTGTACTCGCGACTTTCTTTTAATTCAGTCATAGTCTTTGGCTTGACGGCGGTGTCGTGTTTTTTATATAAATCAAACATTGTATAGTCGAAAGGAAGCTGATAGAGCTCTACATTCCCGTAGCGAAAATTCTTGCTATTATTCGGCACCAAAATCATGGTCATACCCACTTTTAAACCCCAAGTATTGACTTCAATATAGTAGATAAACGCCTTCATTGTGCCGCTTTCGTTCCAAGTTCAATAAGCGCCTATGGGGCTTCAATGCCATTTGTTGCACTTGTTCGTAGTAAATGTGGTAATTGATGCC
>NVXL01000248.1 GCA_002746115.1 Alteromonadaceae bacterium | reverse complement strand
TTTTGTATTTTGTTAGCCGGCTTTTGGTACCAAATAGGTACAAGTTTCTTGAAAAGAGAAAATTGGGCGTGGTGGGTCGCTTTAGTATTAATTTCATTACAACACAAATTGCCCTACTCCGTATTTCCCCGTGATTGGTGGCGTTAGTCACTGCTCGTCCAAGATTTTGTGTACACTTTACTACGTGTGACGCTTTTTTTTAGCGTCCGCACCCCCTATCCCATGAGAAATTATCCTATGTTAAACCCCGAAAAAACACGCGTTCCGAGTGCGCTGATCGTCGCGGTGCAATTGGACAGCGTCAGCGATGTTGAATTCGAGTCGTCATTAGCCGAGTTAGGTGACTTGGCAAAGACCTTGGGGCTGGAGGTGGTTGGTCAGTTTACCCAAAAGCGCTCGTCTTTTGACTCTGCGGCGTATATAGGCGTAGGTAAGCGGGAGGAGATACGACAATTCTTAGAGGGCGAACAAGCCGACTTAGATGCGTTGGAGCGGGGTAATTCCCTGGAGCTTAGGGATAAAGTAGAATTTATTCTGGTCGACCATGAAATTTCGCCGTCCCAGGCGCTCAACTTGGAAAATGAAGTCGGTTGCGAGGTGATGGATCGAACGGTGGTCATCCTCGAGATTTTTCATCGCAATGCCAGCTCACACGCCGCGCGGATTCAAGTTGAGATTGCGCGTCTGAGCTATATGGCACCGCGTCTACGTGAGGCGGCCAAGCGTGCCGGACCGTTAGGGCGGCAACGCAGCGGGGCCGGAGGGCGCGGTACAGGGCAGTCGCGCAGTCAGATAGATAGTCAAAAGGTTCGCGAGCGTATTGCCGAGCTGCAAAAGGAAATTGATGCAATGGAGGCTAGTCGCGATACCCAGCGATCGCAACGTCAGGGGCAACTGGGGCTAGCCCAGGTGGCATTGGTAGGTTATACCAACGCGGGAAAATCCACTTTGATGCACGCCTTGACTGGCAAAGACGCGCTGGTGGCCAACAAATTGTTTGCCACGCTAGACACCAAGGTGCGCACCTTGCATCCAGAAAGTGTGCCACGGGTATTGGTGAGTGACACGGTTGGTTTTATCAAAAATCTGCCGCATGGGCTGGTTGCCTCGTTCAAGTCAACGTTGGACGAAGCCCTTAGCGCATCGCTGTTGCTGCACGTTATTGATGCTGGCGACCCCGGGTTTGAGATGCAGATTAAAGTGACCGATAAAGTATTGGCCGAGATTGGTGCTGATAGTGTGCCGCGCATTCGGGTGTTCAATAAAATAGACTACCTGGACGGCGTGGTCGCACAAACAGAGCGTATCGCAGAGCTGCAAGCGAAGTATCCCGGCTGTATTGTTCTTAGCGCGCGCCGTAAGGAAGATATAACAGAGTTGCATCAGGCGATTGTGCACGTTTTCCAACAGCAGCTGGTTGAATCCGAGATTTTTTTACCTTGGTCGGCGCAGGGATTGCGCGGTGAAATCTTTGCCACCTGCGAAGTGCTTGAAGAGCGCGCCGATGCCGCGGGTGCATTTTTTCGTTTCCGCGCTGCACCTGATGTGGTCGCTAGGCTGAGTGAACTCTCAAACAGTGCGAGCTGAAGTCGTGCAGGGTGCTTAGAGGGGATATATAGATGACGGCGCCAGTGAAGATCATCCTGAATGGGTTTGTGAAAAGAACCATGAATACCGAAACACTTAAGGAGGGAATAAGGTCGACTGGAGCAGCGTTATCTCGTAAAGGTCGTTCGCGAAACTGGCTTTTACAGGCTGATTTTAATCAGATTCGAAAAATTACCACGTTAATTTATGAAGCGGATGAAAGTAGCTGGCTATGGATTGCGAAAAAAGTAGATGATGAAAAACCTCAATTAAATACGGATGAATTACGTATTATAGTTAAACGAAATCCGACGATATCAGTTAGCCAGCTCGTTTCGTTAACTGACTGCTCGCTTTCTGAGGCACGAAAAGTATTGGATGAAGTCGAGTGGGAGTGAAGTTAATTGGATTAGGCGTTAGAAAGTATTAAAGGAGCCAGGGTCCTTAGTTATTATCTAGATTCCACCAAATAAACACTCTTCATGTTCATCAAGCCATAATGGATACTTGGCCATGGCTTTTGCATAGTCACGGCTTTGCAGATGTCCATCTAGCCATGTTCGTAGGTTTGGGTACGGTGCTTGTACAAACCAGGAGCGATTAACCCGAGAAAATTGGCGCACAAAGGGCAGTAGGGCATAGTCGATAAGGCCTGGTTTTTGACCCATAAAATATCCGCCGTCTGTAGATAGGCCTTTTATTGTGAGACGCTGTTCGAGTTCAGCGATAAAAACTTCGCATTTTTGGCGTTCTTCGATTTCATTTTTCTGGTGGAAGCGCTTGGCCTTTTTATAGATTTCCAATTGTGGTTTGAATTCTTGATCGTTGCGCTCAATTAATTCGATCATGGCGGGTAAGTCACTGGTGTTGTCTTTGTGTAACAAATCCTCAGGGTCATTCTGTTGAAGTGCCCAGATCATAATGTCTAGGCTTTCATCAATGACCCTTGAATCGGGTAAAATTAATACGGGGATTGTACCCTTGGGAGATGCGGCTAGCATTTCTTCGGGTTTGTTCTTCGTAACAACGGCGCGCAGCATCACTTGCTGCTGGGCCATTACTAAGCCAAATCGGGCGCGCATGGCATAAGGACAATGTTGTAGTGAGTATAAAATGGGTAACATTACAGCCCTTGACGATATTGGGCGTTGGTCGAAATACTGATCATCTCGTTCAGTTGAGCAGACGCTTGTTCGTTTCCTTGTAACAGGTTTTCGAAGTGTTTGATGAGCTGGACTTTATCTTGCTCAGCTTTTGAGCCAGCCCCTATGTTTGTTAAATCAATGAAGAACTCATCGAATAAATCAGAAAGATCATTAACAACATCTAGATTTAGAAATTGCTCATTATTATAAATACTTGGGTAACCACCTTTTTGTTTATCAATGGCAAAAGAAATGCCTTTTACATTGGTAATGGTAGTCGCTTTTTCACACTTCAGCATACAGCCATCTTCAATGCTGGGCTTTTTACAACCCACGGTTTGCTGGAAGAAGCACTGGCGGCTGGTCATCATTAAAATCGGGTGGTAAATGCTGTAAAGCATCTTGAAATTATCTGGTCGGGCAATGTTTCTTATTTGCAGGCGATTAATTTCATTTGAAATAAACGCACCAGCACAGTTCAATTCCTCTTTTAATGTCAGTAGCGCATAGGAATTGGTTGTATTTAAGAAAGGCCCCGCGATCCATTCAATACCCATCTCGTAGGCTTTATAGGCGATGCCTGTATTATTGCTGACGATACGCTTAGGTTGAACGTGTTCAAGGATTTTAACGGCTTCCAAATAGTCTTTACCAATTAAGACTGCAGGGAACCAAGGGATTAATCTTGGGTTGGTTTTAAGTAGATCACTGTATCTAGTGCAGTTATTTTTAAAGCTTTCAGGTAATTTAAAGTACACGTCGGCATCGGTTGAATCACAGAGATGAAAATCGTTTTCGTCAGCGATCAATATCGACATTTTGGGTTTGCCGGAAGATCTGTTGTTTTTGCTTAATGCAGGTACTTCTGAATTTGGAATGACTTCAATCGAATCATTTAATATAAATGCTAATTGGTTTTTAAGTGCGGCCAATTCTCTAAAAGGAACGCTTAAGCCTGAGTCGAAGTCTGTGAATACAATTTCGGTTAAGTTAAATTCAGCATTATCAAAACTCCTAAAACGTTTTATTAGTATTTCTTCATTCAGTTCAGATTTATCGGCTAATGCTAATAAGGATTTTGAATGAATGTTGATGACTTTGGCATCTTCGCTGTTACTGCCTAAGGTGTTGCCTGCAAAGTCAGTGCCTACAAGATCATCGCCTACAAATGCTGTGATGCTTAATGGTGTATTGATTGATCCAGAAAACTCAATTTTAAGTGGTAGTTTAGCGGTGCTCAGGTATTGTATTTTTCCCCCTAGCTCCGCGCCTAACTGGGTTCTGTCGGAGTAGAGTTTATCCGTGACTTGCTGGATCTGCACAACGGAAATGGCACTGCTGCTATCGACTGCGTGTTTAACACTGTGATCGCGAGGGTTGTCGATAAACATGTCTTTGGTCAAGTTACCATGCAAAAATGAGTTGGTGAAGTCACGATTAAATACTTTGTGCAAATTGGAATCGTCAGGCAACAGTTTACCTGTTTCTACAAATTGATTGATTTGCTTGCGCCACGTATCAACCACGGTATAGACATAGTGTGCGCCTTTGATTCGACCTTCAATTTTAAGTGAATCAACACCGGCTTCAACTAATTCGGGTAAGTCAAAATACGCTGAATTGTCTTTTAGATTGAGTGGGTATTTATTCCCCGTTGCGGTAACTTCATATTCATCTCGGCAGGCTTGGCTACAGCGGCCACGGTTTCCTGAGTTGCCTACGCTAACGGAGCTTGAGTAGCACTGGCCGGAAAACGCAATGCAAAGTGCGCCATGAACAAAGACTTCGGTCAGTATACCCACTTCATGAGACAGCTTAGTCAGTGATTTAATCTCATCAATATTTAGCTCCCGCGATAAGTTAACCCGGGAGGCTCCAATTTTATTTAAAAAATGTATTTGCCCTTCGTTATGTGTGGTTAATTGCGTTGAAGCATGAATATCTAGAGTCGGAAAAAACTTTTTGACGAGATTAAACACCCCAAGATCTTGCACAATAATGCCATCAATGCCGCTATTAACGAGTTTGTTTAATAGCTTGATCATGGATGGCAGTTCTTGCTCGAGAATCACGACGTTAAGGGTTAAGAAAACCTCGCAGTCGTATTTATGAGCTAAGCGTAATACGCCCGTTAAGTCATCAAAGGAAAGGTTGGTAGCTCTGTTACGAGCATTGAGCGTATCTAGGCCGCAATAAACAGCGTTTGCACCGGCAACGATCGCCGCTTTAATGGCTTCTACATTACCGCCTGGTGCTAATAATTCAATTTTTCTGCTCATCTGATCCGCTGCTTTTGTGACTCGTCATTATGGGGGGACGATTTTAACGGTATCCTTGCTCGATTGCTATGAGCACAAGTACCAAGGGACGTTGCGAGCTGTGACAGAGATCAAAAATGCTAAGGTTGGGTGTGGTTTTGACCTCTTATCTTGATACGCCTAACCTCACCCAATAAGGCCATATTTTGCTGACCAGCGTACCCTGGGTCTCAAACCATTGTGAACATGAAATCACTAAGTATGGTTAAAAATTACCCTGTTTTGGGCGTAAATAGAGTAGTTTTGTCGGCGCCGCGTCAGATCTACAGCTCAATAACGTAGAAGCTCGTAAGTGATTGAATTTATTTGTTATTATTAGAGTTTGGAAAGGCTCGTAATCCGGGGATATGTAGAAGCGGGAACAATTCTCCAAATTGGGCGGTGCAGAGTATGGTGTAACGCATTGATCTAACGGTGAAAAAAGACGATAGTTTGGTTTTGTTAAATCATGATATGTAGACGCTTCTATGTATTAAGCAGTTACATGCCTTGAGGGCGAGTGAAATTTGAATATCGAAGAAAACGGATTTGAGATCCATTCAAACTTTTTAGATGATAATTCTATTAGTGAGATCATTTACGAAATTGAAGGATTAGAATCTGATTATCCAAAGCATGGCATTCGTAACGCTGAGAAGAAGTTAGCGACTGTAAAAAAGCTCGTAGATTCAAACTTGCTACGAGAAAAAGCTAGCAGTTTCTTATCAGGAATTCCTGAAATCGTGCGCGTGATCGTCTTTGATAAAACACCTGCTAAAAACTGGCTTGTAACTTGGCATCAAGATAAGACTATATCTGTTAGTGGAAAAGCTGATGTTCCTAATTGGGGACCATGGTCTTTAAAAGATGGAGTTAATCATGTTCAACCAAGTCTACAAGTTTTGAAGGATATGGTTACTTTCCGAATTCACCTTGATGATGCTAATGAGAGTAACGGTTGCTTAAAGGTTATTCCAAAAAGTCATAATTTGGGTATTCTTAGCAAAGAAACGCAAGATCGTATCGTTAGAGAGTCAGATGATTTTGTCTGTTCAGCTAAGTCTGGAGATTTATTGGTAATGAGACCTCATTTACTTCATTCGTCAAGTAAAGGTACAGCCCCAAGCCATCGCCGTATTGTTCATATTGAGTACAGTAGCTTTAAGTTGCCAATGGGGCTTGCATGGGCTTAAAAATAGTATGTAACAAGAGCATTAAGCCCGAACTGGTGCAGGGTGGTCTGTCTTGTTCAGTCAGGGTAATATACAAGCATTAAGGTGATAGGGACTTCGCGCAATTAGGATTACGCACTACCCCTTTAACCATCCTGTTATCACGGCGTTAAATAAAATGAAAATTTTCGCATGAGCAATGCTTATAGAGCACCAGAGACGGAGTACGACGCTATTGGTAAGCGACCAAAATATCCAATATTAATGGCAGCGAGCAGTATTTTTGCATTCACATTAATGGCCTATTTTTTTGAAGATGTATTATTCAATGAAAATTCGGAGCTTAGTGTTCGTTTCATTGCATATGCTTCTTTTTTTGTCCCTTTAATATTAATTCATCAACTACTGTCGCTGACGATTTCCTTATGGGCTAAAATATTTCTTCGCCATGAGTTTGTTGAATATTTTAGTAGGTATCAAAAGTATGGATATACAATTGTTACGTTGGGGATCTTGGGAACTCTATTTTTTGGTATAGGAAGGCGAGCTTTGCTATTCTAGGTATTATTATGATTTGGGTTGTTGCAAGTCCTTTAACGAGTCGATCAACGCGGAATGGTAATACTCGTGCGCCTTTATGCCCATTCCGTTACACTGCATTCTTGCATAAATTCGCACAAGTATTACCATCCGGTTATCAGAGGCGTAAAAAATATCTCAAAAGTTTGGTTAGGGTTTTTGTATATACGCAGTAATTTTTACAGCTGACGTTAGGGAATTTGATTCCGAATACGGCGTTGCATGGTCAATGGTGTTTTTTATCTTTTTATCTTTTTATCTCTTTAGTGGTTAGTTATTTAACTACACTTCTCAACTCTATCGCTTACCCTAAAAAATCCATTTCAACAGCCTTATAATGTTGACTTTGCATGTAAATTAACTGAAAATCGCTGCTATTACTAACATACAAGGAATGTGATATGAAAAAAATTGGATATATATTTATATTAATTAGCACCTTTGCATTGAGTGGTTGCCCAATTCAAATGTGCGATAAAGTAGGGATGTTTGGGGGCGGGCCACTCGCATCGATAGAGCCTTTTACAAGTTGTCTGTAATAGTTAATCGAACCCGTAATGTTTATTACTCACCCACATTATTAAGCGGTTAACTTTATAAGAGAAAACAACACACCAAAAGCCTCGTCAATACGGGGCTTTTTTGTGCCTGCGGGTTAGGTGCTAGTACCGGGGCACCCACTCTGTACACACACTAGGACACCCACTCTACAAAATAAAATATACATTTTTGTAGTGGTCAATTAAGTGGGTGTCCTCTGTCTTGCTCTTAGTGTCGTGTATGGCACGACCAGTCCAGTCGATTAATTTAAGATAGTCTTGCCATTCAAAAGTAATGCCTTGTTTGGTTGAATGGGTATAGCCACCAGTGAACTGAGCTAAATGGCGTGGAGTGTTGAAAGATTGAGTTTTTTGATGCGTTGAATAATGTCGAATGCGTTCTTCGATTCCTAAGTCAATTAAGTGGGTGTCCTCAAGAGGACTGTCATTATTTATATTACGCGTAATGTAAGTGTTGCAAATTGACGGTGGGTTCAATCGGTCAACGCAACACTTTAGTATTAGAAAGGATAATTTGCTTAATAAGTGTACAATCTGTTAAAGTTCGACCAACTAAAAATAACACTGAAAATGTAAAGGAAAATAACCATGCCTTCTCTACTTTATTCTAATTCCACGTCAAGGTTTCTTGGTATGGTTGCACTCGCCTTGCCGCTATTTATGCTTGGTTGTGGCGGTGGCGGTGGCGGTGGAGAAGTCGTTGTCGAAGAAGTCGTTAATACGGGGTACCTGACTGACAGCGCTGTTGCCGGTATTACCTATACAACGGCTACACAATCCGGTATTACGGATGCCGCAGGCAAGTTTGAATATAAAGATAACGAAACCATCACCTTTTCTCTTGGGGACATCGTGATAGGTGAAACGGTAGCCGCTAAAAGTGATATGACACCGCTCGACCTTGTACCCGCTGCCCTAATCTACACGACTACTGTGCAGGTTAACAAAATGCTCGCTGGCGGGCAGTCATCACCGGAGCGTGTAGCATTTTACAAGCTTAGCAATACCCTTGTTTTCCTACAAAGCCTTGACGATGATGCAGACCCTGACAATGGCATTAATATTCCTGCCGGTGTTGCAGAGTTGTTTGCTGGGTTGCAAATCGATTTTGAGGAGGATGACTATGCGGTCTTTAAGCGCGACTTAGCTTCAGTGACAGCGAGCGGCGTTAGTTTGGGCCTGCTCAATTCAGGGGCAATTAAATCCATCGGCTACGCACTGGATCACTTCTATAATGAGCAAGATATAAGCCAAAGTTTGACGGTTACAGGTTCACAGAGTAATGACAGCGATGCTGATGGCGACCCGAACAACATTTACACCTACACCTATGATGCCAACGGCAATCAGCTGACTAACAGTTATGACAGCAATGCCGATGGCACCCCGAACACCATTTATACCCGCACCTATGATGCCAACGACAATCAGCTGACTAACAGTTATGACAGCGATGCTAATGGCACCCCGAATACCATTTATACCTACACCTATGATGCCAACGGCAATCAGCTGACTAACAGTTATGACAGCGATGCTAATGGCGCCCCGAACACCATTTCTACCAGCACTTATGATGCCAGCGGCAATCAGCTGACTAACAGTTATGACAGCGATGGCGATGGCAATCCGAGCTCCATTTATACCTACACCTATGATGCCAACGGCAAACAGCTGACTTATAGTGCTGACAGCGATGCTAATGGCGCCCCGAACACCATTTATACCCACACCTATGATGCCAACGGGAATCAGCTGACTAACCGTTATGACAGCGTTGGCAACCCGAGCTCCATTGCTACCTACACCTATGATGCCAACGGCAATCAGCTGACTTACAGTAATGACAGCGATGCTAATGGCATCCCGAACACCATTTCTACTTACACCTATGATGTCAACGGCAATCAGCTGAGTTACAGTAATGACAGCGATGCTAATGGCACCCCGAACACCATTTATACTTACACCTATGATGCCAACGGCAATCGGCTGACTAAAAGTTATGTCAGCGATGGCGATGGCAGTCCGAGCTACATCAATACCTACACCTATGATGCCAGCGGCAACCTGCTGACTGACAGTTATGTCAGCGATGCTGATGGCGCCGCGAACACCATTTATACCTACACCTATGATGCCAACGGTAATCGGCTGACTTACAGTTATGACAGCGGTGATGATGCCACCCAGAGCTACATCAATACCTACACCTTTGATGCCAACGGCAATCAGCTAACTTACAGTTTTGACAGCAATGGCGATGGCATCCCGAGTTCCATTTCTACCTACACCTATGATGCCAGCGGCAATCAGCTGACTTACAGTAATGACAGCAATGGCAATGGCATCCCGGATTCCATCACTACGTATACACTCATAAGTGCGAACTGGAGAGCAATACTGAATTGATTTCGATAAGGCGAAGAATAGTGTGGCTATAGCAGGGTGCGTATAACACGTGTCTGTTGTTGGCACTGAGCGGCTATGTTAGCGCTTTATTGAAGTGTTAGGTGCGATGGCAGTTATCGGATTGATAGCTGCCGTTTCGATTACATATAAAGTAAAAATGGAATTTTAGTCGGTTGCTGACCCACGGGTAGTGCTGGGAGGTAGTGACGGGGATGTCCCCGGCCCCCTTAAAGCTTATATTGCAGTTCGAAATAATAGAATCGATGATCCTCCCCAATGTAGCTTTTTGAAAGATCATCTTGCGACCAGCCAAGGCGGGGAACATCTTCTTTCAGCAGGTTCTTTACAGTAAAGCTCATTGAATAATTTCTATTTACGGTATATCTCGCTAAAACATCAATCATCTTCCGGGTTCCTGAATAACTAGGGTGAAGACTATCTGTGGATGATTCAGGAGCGGTGGCAATCTTAAATGATGTGCTCAGTAGTAATTTTTTATTCAGTAAGAACCTTGAAATATCGCCTTTGTATTGGTGTGAACGATATTCTCTGTGTGCATCTGACATTTCTATAGGGCTTGCATAGCTATAGCTAAATTCAAATTTAGTGGTATTG